>NZ_JBAXHI010000028.1:0-55645 GCF_037138995.1 Candidatus Chlorohelix sp.
CGTCAGCGTCTCATCAATTCCAACTTTAATTTCAAAAGTAAGTTGTGTCTTGCTTTTTAGACACTCCCTGAAATTAGGGAGTGCCTAGTAATGCAGAGGTAGCAGGCTATAATAGATTTTTGCTATTGTTAAGCAGCCTCAAGATGTTTGGCAAAATTAAAATTCACCTCTTCCAAGATAGGCACTCCCTAATTTCATATTTCAATGACTTCTCTTTCTATACATTCGATTTAGTTGGAAGCGTAACCTTGCCGGATTCGGCAATTCTTAAGTATATCAATTCAATAGGTGAACAATTTTTAACTTGACAGTTGCGTCTTTTCTTATTATTATTTGTTTAGCCTTTTAACAGGCAAAGCTTAATAATAGAATATTGTAGCTCTTATCAAGAGAGGTGGAGGGTAAAAGGCCCTGTGAAGCCCGGCAACCAACGCAAACGGAAAAAAATATGCGTATGGTGCCAATTCCAGCGTAACCATTTAACAGATTTACGCAAGATAAGGGAATCTTTCGGTTTCTAAAACCGCTAATTCAAAAGAAGATTTAACCCCCTTATCTAGTTTCAGGTAAGCGGGTTTTTTTATTACCCGCCCAATCTCAGTTTTCTAAATATTTTAGACTAATTCGCAAAGGGAAGGGTACGAGAGATGAGTTTAACATTACCGATTTATTTGGACTATAACGCAACCACTCCGGTTGACGAGCGAGCTTTGGAAGCAATGTTGCCTTATTTTTCAAGGAAATTCGGTAATGCCGCCAGCGACCATTTGTTTGGTCATGAAGTGCAAGCCGCTATATACAAAGCTCGCCATCAGATAGCCAGCCTTATCGGTGCAAAAGCTGATAATATTGTTTTCACCAGTGGCGCAACCGAATCTGACAATATCGCGCTCTTTGGTATTGCAGAAAAATATGCCACTAAGGGCGACCATATAATTACCTGCGTTACCGAGCATAAAGCTATTCTAGACTCAGCCCGCCACCTTGAACAATTGGGTAAGAGTGTTACCTATTTGCCAGTTGACCAATATGGCAGAGTTGACCCTGAAGCGGTACGAAATGCCATCACTCCTCGAACAGTCTTAATCTCTATTATGGCTGCTAATAATGAAATCGGTACAATTCCCAACCTGAAAGCGATTGGCGCAATTGCTCGCGAACATGGGGTGCTGTTCCATACCGATGGCGCACAATACGTTGGGCATCTGCCTCTGAATGTCGATGAATACAATATAGACCTTCTCTCTATTTCAGCCCACAAAATTTACGGGCCAAAGGGAATCGGTGCTTTATATATCAGACCGGATGTTGAGATATGTCCGGTAATTTACGGAGGTGGGCATGAACGGGGGGTACGCTCAGGAACATTAAATGTACCTAGTATAGTGGGCTTTGGAAAAGCGGCTCAGATTTGCGCGGAACATTTGGAAACAGAAGTGCCGCGACTGCGAAAATTAACCCAACGCCTATGGGAAGGTATCAGCAAGTCAGTAGAAGACGTTGAATTGAACGGACATCCAACTGAACGGCTGCCTCACAATCTTAACATCAGCATAAATGGCATAAACAGTCGTGAATTGATTGTACAATTAGGTGACATTGCTATTTCAGCCGGTAGCGCTTGTAATGCATCTGTTGCAAAAGCTTCGCATGTTATCTCTGCGCTTGGTTTTGGGGAAGAACGTGGATTGACCAGCCTACGGTTCGGGTTGGGAAGATATACTACTGAAGAGGAAATAGATTACGTAATTGAAAAAATAATCAGGTTGGCAAGTAATAAAGCCCAAGTTCTAAGCGGCGGGTCCTTTATAAGGGCGAAAGGTTAGGAAAAACTAATTAAAAACCCCCTTCTTTCGTATTTTTTGTGAAGGAAGGGGGGTTTTGAACTATAAAGCTTATTTTCTAGAAGGGAAGCGGGGGCGTATAGTGAAAACATAGGCAGCCATCGCCAACACAATACCTACCAACCCGATTTCAATAAATGTAATCGCCTGCAACCGCTCGGTCACTACCACAAACCGATTAGGCGGATTAGCAGGATAAATTACAGTGGGTCCGTTTGGGTCGCTGGCAGCGCAAACACTCCCGTTTTCATCTGAAGTAGAGCAGGTTGCCGAAGAAAGAGCGCCAAAAGTAGGGAGTTGGTTACTAGCGACAAGCGTCTCTGTACGGGTGGAAGTAAAGGTAAATGCGCCAAGAATATCTAGGGCTAGAAACAATACCAGCAATGTGGCAGCAATTGCGCCAGCAAAAGTAGCAAATAGCGGTTTTGGCTTCAAGCCATTAGCTTGTGCTTGGCTCACGGCAAAGGAGCGCGGTAATGGTTGGTCAATCGCTGAGAGGCGACGGAACATTGAACGCACCCGCTGCAAACCTGCCACTTCTTCCCGGCAAAATTCGCAAGTGGCGAGATGTTCCTCCAGTTCTTTTAGTTGGAGAGTAGTTAACCGCCCATCCACATATTCATCCAAAAAAATCGAATGCAATTCGTTATGGTGGTCAAAGGCGGATTTTGGTTCTCGCTTAAACACGGCATTCTTAGGGCTTTTCCCAAAGCCCTCTCCCGGCAAACCTGCCAGAACCGACAGGAAGGCACAATTAAATATTGAGAAAAATTTGCTCTATATATTATAGACGCCTGTTTCGCGACAAAAGTTCCGTATTTTGCAACAATTCGCGTATTTTAGTGCGTCCTCGGTTTAATCGGCTTTTAACCGTTCCGAGCGAAGTGCGGGTTATTGTAGCTATTTCTTCATAGCTCATTCCTTGCACATCACTCAAGACTATTACTAATTTCTGTTCAGGTGGTAGCTTATCCAAAGCGCGGCTTAATTCATCCATCGTCTCGCGCTGCAAATATTTATCGCTAGGGTCAGAATCAACATCTTCTAACAAAGCAATAGCGCTACCACCTATTTCTTCGGCTTCATTCACCAGTTCATCAAGCGATGAGGTAGGGCGGCGGCGGCGTGTACGCAAACGGTCATAACTTATGTTGGTAACTATACGTAACAACCAGCTTTTAAAAGACCCACCGCGATATTGGGCGAGTGCGCGATATGCCTGAAAGAAAGTATCTTGGGTAGCATCGGCGGCAGATTCCCTATCCCCCAACAAACGGTAAGCTAAATTAAATATTCGTTGCTCGTACAAAGCGACCAATTGGTTAAATGCGGGGAGGTCACCTTGTTGAGCGAGAATAACCAGACCGTCTTCACCTGCCTTATCATCATTGATAGGAGCGCTAATTTTCATAACTTCAGACGTTTCTGACGATTGCTGGTTTCGGCTAATGTAATTCAACATTAGTTACTACCAATTATACCTTCCGCGCTACCGTAATTAATGATAACCCAAAAGGCAAATTAAAATTTGTGTGACGCAAAACTCTGGCTTCTTGAGCCATTATACCAATAAGTATTTTGTTGAGAAGAGGATGCGGCGGTTTCAAATCGCTTTCAAGTTCTTCATCCGCTTTACTTTTGAGGGAGAATTTCTTAGTAAGGCGAGAAAGTGCGGCAGGAGGAAACAGGAAAGTGTTTAGATAAGATGTGCGAACGGGCGCTAGACCATGCTTCGCCAGTAAATCTCGCACCTCTCCCCGGTCAAAGCGTCGCAACACTCTGACTGCTATATCATGCTCACTGTATAAAAACTGATAAGCGGGCAATTTTATAATTGCCAAACCCCCATGATTAAGTACCCGCGCCACTTCCCGAAAACCCGGTTCGGGGTCGGTCAGGTTAGAAATAACCTCAAAGCTAACCAGAATATCTATAGAATTATCTGCTACCGGAATTGAGGTGATAGAACCTTGAAAGAGGCGGTGGTCAAGTTTACGCTGGCGGCAGAAGCGCAGGGCTTCACTGCTAATATCAAAGCCTACCGCTCGATTAGTGGCAATTTTCCCTTCAAAGCCATCGGCAAGACGCTGCAAGGTCGCCCCTGTACCGCATCCCGCATCGAGAACAACCGGGTTTGTCTTGGCTTGCCAGTCCCAATGGCGTTGCAGCAAACTGAGAAGATTCTGGCGCATTCCTTCATACCACCAGAAATTATCCTCCACATTGTACATGATTCCGTACTCATGAAATCGCATTTCAGTAGAGGCAGGGGCGGTTTGTTCAGCCAGTTTCAGGGACAATAAACGCTCCTTATAACAAAGTAGTAACAACTATCCTGAGTAAACCAGTAGAAACCTATATTTCACCTGCACAATTTGAGTATATATACCATCAACTGCGCTGTCAAAATTTAGCTGCTGGTAAATTTCTCGTGACCATGCACCCCTAACCCCCTCAATGGGGGAAAGGGAAAGAAAAAAGGAACGCATTATAACTAGTCTGCTTCAATCCAGCGCCCGTGCTGCTTGATTATGGAAATCAGACGCTCAACTGCTTCATCGGTAGCTACGCCTTTTTCCACACAGGTTTTGCCCACGAACAGGTTTACTTTGCCCGGCGCTCCACCCATATAACCAAAATCAGCGTCCGCCAGTTCTCCAAGCCCATTGACGATACACCCCATAATGGCGATTTTCACGCCGACCAAATGTCCGGTTTTGGATTTGATGCGCTCGGTGGTACTTTGCAGGTCAAAGAGGGTGCGACCACAGCTAGGGCAAGCGATGAATTCGGCTTTGCTACTACGCGCCCCTGCCGCCTGTAAAATATTAAAAGCCAATTGTACCTGCTGCTCCTCAGTAAGTGGGGTATTTTCGCCCTGCATCACCTGTATGCTGTCACCAATGCCATCGGCAAGTAGCGAACCCGTAGCAATGCTATCATTTATCAGATAATCTTCAACTACGCCCTGTTTCAAACCGGGCGCTTCCAAATGAATAGGATAGTTCCAACCCAATTCTTGCAGTTTTGCCGCCAACAAACGGTAGCTCCAGATAGTACGCGCCGAACTATCCAGCCCCAAACCCAACGCCAATTCATTTACACCAACTTCGCGGCTGATGTAAGCTGCTTCTAACAGGGTATCAAGTTCAGAGGTATCATAACTAGCGACAACGCTGTAAAGGTCGTTGCCGGATGCTACGCTTTGCAGGAAAAGAGGCTTGCCGTTGGCAACTGCCAATTGCGCCACCGGGCGTACCTGCGGAAGGTTAGTATTACCACCTTGCGCGTAGAGTACCAGCATTAATGCGTCTGCGCCCGCTTCTATCGCATCTTGCGCGTCTTTTTCCTCATAAACTTGAGCCAGTAGAGGTAGCTTATCTCCCTGCGCTTTTTTCAGTTCGATTATTTCAGGGATAAATTCATCTACTACATATATATCAGGAACAGTGGGCGCTTCAGTGGAGGTCTTTTTCTTGCTACCCGCTAAAGGCAAGTCGCGCTGGGCTTTGAGCAATGCTTCCAGTCGTGATTGGGTAAGCGGGGCAATTACTTGCGGTACATTTTCGGCACCCAAACGCGCGTTACCAACCTGCACAACTCCAGAGTTGCGACGCACAAAGTGATAAGGGTCGCGCCTGTCAGGGATAGTCTGCGAAATTTCCAAATGGGTAAAAGCTTCCGGCAATACTGTTGGAGTTTCATCGGTGGCATGGGCTTTTTCCAGAATAGCCGTATCAATCCGAGAATAGCGACGCACCAACCGAACGGCTACCGGGATTTCCAATTCAGGGTCTTCAGTGAGGGAAACACGAATAGTATCACCCAAACCATCCTCCAGCAAGGAGCCGATTCCGATTGCGCTCTTTATACGCCCGTCCTCACCGTTTCCGGCTTCGGTAACACCTAAATGCAAGGGATAATCCCAACCGCGCTCGTCCAGTCGCGCAGCCAACAAGCGGTAAGCCTGAATCATCACTTTGGGATTGCTGGCTTTCATGGAAAAAATCAAGTCGTGAAAATTGTATTTGCGGGCAACTTCGGCAAACTCCAGCGCGGATTCAACCATTCCTTCGGGAGTATCACCAAACTGGTTCATTATGCGGTCACTAAGTGAGCCGTGATTAGTACCGATGCGAATGCTGCGCCCTAATTCTTTGCACCGCTCCAGCAAAGGCGCAAATTTTTCCTCTATCTTGTCCAATTCAGCGTTATATTCATCTTCGGTATAATCACGCTCGGCAAAACGCTTGGCATCGGCAAAGTTACCGGGATTGATACGCACCTTATCAGCCCAACGCGCGGCTTCCATTGCAGCATTCGGGTTGAAGTGAATATCTGCCACCAATGGTACATTTATTCCTTTAGCGTCCAGCGCAGCCCGAATATTTTTAAGGTTCTCGGCATCTTTAGCAGTAGGGGTGGTAATACGTACAATTTCGCAACCGACGTTAACCAGCCGTATTGCTTCCGCTACGGTAGAATCGGTATCCAACGTATCGGCGGTGGTCATGGATTGCACTCTGATGGGATTATTCCCACCTACCCCGATATTGCCCACCATCACTATGCGAGTTTTGCGACGCTGGTAGCGATAAGCGTCTGCCACATACAAAAGTTTGCTGAAATCCTGCTTTGTATCTAATGACATTTTTGAGATTTCCTTACAATTTCATTGCCGTTTCCAAGCCATCTGCAACAGTATATGACGCACAATGGCTAATCGCAAGCTAGTAAAATTTTGGTGCTAGAAAATTACTCTGCGGCAAAAGCCCATTTGAGAAAATCAGGCAAGACACTACCCCACGTTTCCTGATCGTGCTTTCCGCCTTCTACCTGCACATAAACGATTTCTTCGCCCCTGCGATAACCCTTCAGTTCTAGTTCATCTATAAGTTCAAGCGTATCCTGAATCGCGTCTATAACGCCATTTCCATCTCTATCGCTGGTTTCGTCTGCTGTCCCGGCTTGAAACCAAAATTTCAAACCTTCCCGTTTCTGGCTCTCCCTTACTACCTTGTGCATAATGCGCGAAGCCTGTTGAGTGCGCCAATCGGTATCGTCAGTGCGCCACCAGAAAGAACCTGAAAACACCCCAACCTTGCCGAAAAGAGTAGGATTGCGCCACGCAAGGTCAATAGCGGATAGCCCTCCCAAGGAAACGCCTGATATAGCGGTATTCGGTGCGCCCTTACGAATCCGATAGTGCTGCTCCATATAAAGCAAGAGACGTTCAAGCACAAATTGTTCATACTCGTGCGCTTTGGAACCGCGATTGTGTGCATCTGGGATACCCACTACTCCGTAATCATGTACTCGGTCATGGGAAGCGTGGATTGCCACAACTATAATAGGTTCAATCTGGTGAAAGCGGTAGAGTTTTTCAAGGGTTTCTTTCATAAGCAAACGCCCCATATCCTGACCGTCATTCACGTATAGCGCTTTGTAATTTTCATTCGGTCTGGAATCATAGCCGGGCGGCAAGAATATATCCACTCTATGACGGTGCAAGATATGGGGAAACTTTAATAAGTGTGTCGTTACTATCGAGATATGAGAATCGGGTTGGGGCTGCGAATTATTCGCGGGTAGGGATGACAACGGCTAAATATAACCTCCAACATGTCTTGAAACTTGAATTCAAAGTATAATCAGATGATTTTACCATACCAATGCACATGCTTGAGCCTTTTTTGCCTGTCTAGGTAGCCTTTGTTATAATCTGACACCGGAGGATATTCAAACTATCAGAGGTTTGACAACCAAAACCCCAAATAGAACGTCCGGTACTTCCGAACCGCCGCGCCTCGCTCTAACTATATTTTTTGAGGCGAGTTTTAGCATATGCCTGATTCTCGGCTCGCTCGGTCTAATTATTGCCCTAAAAATACCCGCTTCAATATGGCGTGGGCTTGATGCGCTGCTTCGGCTGGATTTTGACCCCATTAGAATGGATGAACGGGGCAGTCCGCTAGATGATTTACACAGCCCCTTCCCGCTCTTTCCGATGCTGGTAGTTGGTTTGTGGCTAGTGGGCGCGTTTGGGCTGTTAACGGCACGAAAAAGCGCAAGGGGCAAGCTTGAGTTTGCTGCATTCCCCGTAATGCTCCAGAATCGTATGCTTTGGGGAATTGGGCTGGTGGGTGCGTTGCTGGCAGGTTGGGCAGTACGCTCCGCTCAATTGTTGCCCGATAGCGCGGGACGATGGTCTGCCTCCAACTATGACGAAATGGTGTACTTTTCTGCTGCCTCCCAACTGGCGCAAGGGCATTTGCCCTACCGCGATTTTTTTCTGGCACATCCACCGGGCGCGTTGCTAATGCTTGCGCCTATCAGCAAGCTATTCGGCGCAATGGGTGGCGCGGAAGCTTACTCCGCGTTACGCTGGTTAACCGTTATAGCCGGATTGGTCACTTGCGCCGGAGTCGCGTGGGCTGGCTCAAGAATGTGGGGCAATAAAGGTATATCGTGGGGCTTGCCCGGAAGTGCTAGTGCATTGATATTAGCGTTGGATGTTCGCGCCTCCCAAATTGCGACGCTGGAAACTATCTCAAACCTTTTTGCCGTCTTCGCTTTTATTTGCTTGCTAGAGGGCTTACGCAAACAAATAAACCCGCTATGGTTTGCCGGAGCAGGGGCGCTGGCTGGAATGGCTTTCTTAAGCAAATTGCCCGGTATAGCGGTAATTTTCGGCTTTTTGGTTTATCTGGCTTGGAAACGCAATTGGCGCGGGTTAGGATGGACTACCGCAGGGTTTACGAGCTTGACCGCGCTTATTGTGGGCTTTTTCGGGCTTGCGGGTGGAATCGGTCAATTCATCCGTCAGGTTTTTTTCTTCCAACTACTACGCCCGCAAGAAGTAGCGGAAGGACGCGACCAAATAGGACGATTGGCGGAAGAGCCACAAGCCGCCTTAACCTTGCTGCTGGCAGGAATGGTATTCTGTATCATTGCGTGGCGGTTAATTCGCCGCAAAACGAGCAACGACATCTGGCTGATACCCGCCACATGGAGTTTGCCTTTGCTGGCTACCTTGCTAGTGGGAAAAAGCTTCCACCCTTGGTATTACGCGCAACTGGCTTTGCCGCTCGCCTTGCTGGTAGGAGGGCTTTTTATATTTGAAGTTCGCAAGCTTAATCAGCAATTTTATACGCTGGCTGCAACCGGAATAATTGCGATGCTGCTGATAATTGCGCCGATGGCAGCACGCCAATGGCTACAGGGGCAAAGTGTAACGGTGGACAGGGTGTATCACGCTTCGGGTGAATATTTCCTACAGCAACCTACAAGCGGTAGCATTTTGAGCTTTGACCCAGGTTTTGCTTTCCTTTCAGAACATGAACCGGCACGCACCCCCGATGGCAAGTTCCTAGTGGATAGCGCGGGCTATATGGTGTATCTCAACCTTGATATTGACCGGCGTAGTTTAGGCGAAATGACCGGGCAAATTTTCAATCTTAACCGTGAGCGTGGTCAGGTGGATAACACTTTCCAAAAGGAACGGGCGCAAGCAATAATAAGCGCGACAGCCATTTCGAGTAGTTGGATTGCACTAGATGGGAAAATTGCGCTGCCGCAACTTACCCCCACTTCGGTAGAATATTTCCAGACGCTGGCAGCCAAAGCCCTTACCTTAGATTACGTTGAGCTTTATCAGAGTAGATTCCAGCCATCGCCAACGCGCTTTTCAAACGGCTTAATCCTTTATACATTTGGAACGAGTAGCAGTTTTCAGGGTAAAGCCAATTATGATTCGGTGGGAGCGGACGGGGTTTTGCGACTGAAATCAAAGGATAGCGGCACGCGCACATTGGATTTACGGCTGGTCTGGGAAACAGTTACCACTCCACCGCAGCAAGCTAAGGTCTTTATCCACCTGATAGATGAAAAAACCGGGCAGCGCGTGGCACAACGCGATTTGTTACCGCTCGATGATAAAGGGGATACCCGCACTTGGCGCAAGGGCGATTTTTATCAAGATGTACATAGCCTTCCGCTACCCCCGAACCTGCCAATAGGGCGATACAGAATTATTGTAGGGCTTTACGATGCAGCAAACTCAGCGCGAATACCGCTGGCTGATTATAGCGATGCGTACACTTTGGGATATGTAGAGGTAACTTCATAATTGAGCAAGGTTATTGCCAAAACTGGAAAAGCAGCTATCGCAAGCAACAAAATTCGTGGCTGGCTAATTGCTTCATGGCGTGACGAGATGAACCTGTGGCGTAAAGCTTTTTCATCTCCCGCGCTTTATCTGTTGGTACTGGTATCAGTTGGAGTTTTTGCGCTGGCGTGGCAGCCCGGCTGGAATTATAGCATCGACCAGAACAGCCATTTCAGACTAGATGAGCCATTTTTAGCCAATTTCAACTCACGCGAATCAGCTACGCCAAACCTGATTACACCAACTTGGCGCTGGACTCGCGGTGAATCCTATCTAAATTTTATTGGAGTGGGCAAGCATGAATACGGCTTAAGGCTTAAGCTTCCTTTTGGAGGCAATCCGAATCCAAACCTCGACCTGTATGTATATGCCAACGAAACGCTTATCGGTTATTACAAAAGCGAACCCGATAAGGTTGATTATGATTTCGTTATACCCGCTTCGGCTATTACTGGCGTATCTGGCGACCTACGCCTAACTCTTAAAACCACGCCCTTCTCTCCACCCAAAGACCGCCGCGAGCTTGGGCTGATTTTCTGGGGCGCGGAAATTACGGCACAGGGAGACAGCTTCACTATCCCACCTATTATTCAAGTGGCGTACCTGCTGGCAACGGTATTATTGACTTACATGATTGTTACCAGAGCAGGCTTCAACGGGTGGGTCGGGTTTGGCGTTGGCGCAAGCGTGCTAGCAATAATGGCATATGTAATTGCCACCCCCGCCCGCCCTTGGCTCACCATTTTTTCTGCCAAATTGTCCTTTGCCTTTTTTCTGGCATTGCTGGCGTTGGTAATACTGGATTTGCCGATGCGCTCAGTATGGCAATATCGTTGGGAACGCGCTTGGGTACTGAGCTTTTTCGGGCTGGCGTTGGCAATTCGCTTCGGCGGGACGCTACATCCGCATATTCAGATGACCGATATAGGTTTCCACTATAACCGTTACATAGCTCTGTGGGAACAAGGGCAGTTTTTCCAAAAAATACCATCGGCGGAGTGGGGCGGCAAAGAAACCTACTACCCCACCACCGGATATTTTATGATAGGGCTATTCCATTGGCTTGTGCCTGATGTCACCCTGCTGCAAAAATTCTGGATGACCGCCTTTGATACCTCACGAGCATTGTTGGTGTTCTATCTGGTCAAAAAAGCGATGGGGGACGGGCGGGCAGCCGTATTTGCCGCCTTTTTTATGGTAACTATGCCGGTAGCATGGATTTCAATCGGTTTCGGGCAGGTTTCCAATATGTACGGCGAGTGGCTAATGATGGTCGCGCTGTGTCTGGTGGTGGTTAAATATAAACAGTTAAATCATCCCTTTTATTTTGTTATCCTTACGCTGTCTTTACTGGCTTCTTTCATGCAGCATCCAGGCATAACCATACTCAGCGGGGCAGTATTTTTGCTATTTGCGCTGGTGCAATGGTTCAGGGAAAGGAGCGGGGCAAAATTTCTGGTGATGTCTTATCTGTTGGCGCTGGCACTTTCAATCGCGATTTACCACCGCCAAACACTGGCAGAGATGATTCCACAAGCGCTAGACACCATTACTAGCAAAGCAAACGGCACCGCTGCAACTGCAAAAGGTAATTTGCTATATGTGGGCGGTTCGGTGGCAGACCCGCGCTTGGGATTAATCCGCAAGCCTGTCAACAATTTCGGGGATTGGCTATGGGGGGGGCTATCCGGCTTCTGGGCAGAAGGACAGGCTTATTTCAATCTCATTCCGCTAATCTTCGCACTGTGGGCTTTGTGGTGGTTGTGGGACAACAGCAAACGCGGTAGCCTTCCGGTAGAAGCAACCGATAATATGAATTTTCAGGAAGGGCGTGGTCGACTATTACGGGTGAGCCTTAGTTGGTATGCCATTACATTGCTCTTTGCAATACTCGGTTGGATAACCAACCTCTACGTGCGCTATTCGCTGTTCGCGCTGCCGATAGTCGCTGTCGGCGCTGGTATCTTTTCTTCTAGGCTTTGGAAAAGGCAAGGCTGGAGCGGTAAACTGCTGGCGTTACTTATCGCGTTATTCTTCGTGATTACCATCCTCGCGCTCTGGTACGACCGGGTGATTTTCCGCTCCACCGAATTGAGAGACTGAAACGGTTGGTAGCTGTTTTCTGACCTCTTCCAGTAGCGATTCAAGCCCATTTATTTCTTCTGGCACAACCAACAGCGACAAACAACCCTGTATAAGCGAATAAAATCCGGTTAGTAAGCGCAATAAAAATATTCCCCGGCGATTCCAGCCAAAGGATAACAACCAACTTGTCGTGGCAACCCATAATTTTAACAGGTGTGATTCCCGGCGGCGACGCGCTTCCACAAGCGTATCGTAAAGCAATTCTTCCAGTTCACAATAGAGCGGGGTTGGGCTGGAGGGCAATTCGTTGACGGCATTTTGAGTGCAATTCAACTGAAATTCGCTCAATACCCCATAATGGTCGGTAAAAGCGCGTGGTACTAAAGTAGTAATCTCGTTAAAACACAATGCGCTTGCAACAGGAGAAATGCCAGATTCACTGCCTGAGCGATAAAGTATATAATCCAGCCGATTGGACGGTTCGCTTTTGTTGGAATAGGGATTATTGACCGAATAGGTGTAACCGGGGTCTTGATGATTCAGTTCAGAATAGCTATCTGATAGATTCGCTAATTTTCGTACAAGGCGATAGGGCAATTGATCAGGGCGTGTATTCAAATCGCCTAGCAAGATTACAGGATATCTCCCGCTTGCATGTGCGTTAATAAATCGGGCAGCTTCGTAAGCAGCAGCAGCACGATGGGCGCGATATAAATCGTTGTTATCTCCGCTGTACTGTGCTACAGGATGAGCGTTAAACAGTTCAACAAACCCGTTTGGAGTCTGTATTCGAGCATATCCGATACCTTTCCCCCCGAAATAATCCAACTCATTGGGAACTCGTTCCGGGCGGGAGGTGAGTTTGAAACGTAAAAAAGCAATATCTACCAACGGATAGCGCGACAGTAGTAACAAACCGCTGCCGTTCACTCCCGATGCGTAATAATGACAATGTTTGAGTCCAACACGCTTGCCACCTTCTATCAAAGTGCGGCGATCAAGAGTCAGCCATGCCTCTTGAATCGCCACAATATCGGGTTTTAGCTCCGGCAACTGTTTTACAATTGCGTCAATACGAGCTTTGCGCTCGGCTGTAATAAAAGGCACGCCCCAAACATTAAGAGTCAGGGCGCGTAACTTGGTTTCATTGGTAAGCAGAGTGCTATTAGATGGCATTTGGAGTTTATCGGACTCCCACGCTGGAATAGCGGCGTACAAAGCGGTTGATGCGCTCCATAGCTTCTTCTATTTTTGGCAGGCTGGTAGCATAACAAGCGCGAATATGTCCCGCTCCGCTTGGACCGAACGAATAGCCCGGCACTACTGCTACATGCTCTTCCACTAAAAGCTTTTCGCAAAACTCATCTTCGTTCATACCGGTAGCTTTGATACTAGGAAAGGTATAGAACGCGCCTTTTGGCTCAAAGCAAGCCAGCCCAATTTCGTTGAAAGATTTGACCATAAACTGACGGCGGCGGTCATATTCCGCAACCATTTCTAGCACCGAATTTTCATTATTTTTCAGAGCTTCGATAGCAGCATGTTGCCCGGCAGTTGGGGCGCTCATAATTGCATATTGATGAATACGAAGAGAAGCCGCAATAATATCGGAGGGAGCGCAAACATAGCCGATGCGCCACCCGGTCATCGCATAAGCCTTGCTAAAACCGCCTAAAGTGATAGTGCGCTCTTTCATGCCCGGTAGCGCGGCAGTACAGATATGCTCAATCCCGTAAACCAAGCGGTCATAAATCTCATCGCTGAAAACCAATAAGTCATACTTCTTGGCAAATTCGGCAATTTCTAAGGCGCGTTGAGGAGTTAACACTGCTCCGGTGGGGTTGTTGGGATAGCCCAGCAGCAAAGCGCGGGTGTTAGGCGTAACCCTTGCTTCAAGTTCGGCTATTGAAGGCATAAATTGTTCATCAACGCTGGTTGGAACATAAACCGGAGTCGCGCCGGCAAAAATAACCGAAGGGGCATATGATACGAAACTCGGTTCCGGTATCAACACTTCCTCGCCCGGATTAAGCGAAGCCAAGCACACCGCTTGAAGGGCTTCGCTCACCCCGACAGTTATAATCATCTCATGATTGGGGTCATAATCTACCCCATATAACCGTTGCAAGTGCGCTTGCACAAGTTGCCGTAATTCCAGAATACCAGCGTTAGAGGTGTAGCGGGTTTGCCCTTTTTCGATTGAATCAACCGCTGCCCGCCTAATATTATCGGGAGTTACAAAATCAGGCTCACCCACACCTAATGAAATAACATCCTGCATAGTGGCGGCAATATCAAAAAAACGCCGAATACCGCTAGGCGGCACAATGTCCATACGTTTAGCCACAAATTTTGCCATTACAAATCCCCCTCATTATTTATGTAAAGTTAATTCCGGTATGCAGATAAATTTCCTAAAAGTTTGGTTAGCCTATTCAAGACCAATCTCAATACGTTTGTTTACCTTGCCTTTGCTGCGCGTACCCAAAACTTTCAACGTGCCAAGCTCGCGAATATTGGCAACATGCGTGCCTCCGCAAAACTGCCGATCCAATCCGGCTATTTCCACAATACGCATTTTTTCTGACTGAGGCGGCATCGCGTTCAGGGTACGCACCAGTTCGGGCATAGTGGAGGCTTCCTCCTGCGTAACCAAACGTGGGATTGTGTGGAACGCTTTGGCAATTATCGCATTCGACTCTTTCTCAATATATTCCACCTTCTCCGGGTTCAGGTCTTCGAGAGTCAAGTCTATACGGGCGCGGTCAGTATAAATTTGACCGCCTGTAACCAACGCACCAAAGGCAAGATAAGCCACGCCGTTAAGCACATGCAAAGCGGTATGATGCCGCATAATCGCATAGCGCCGCTCCCAATCGAGCGTGCCTTTCAAAGTTTGCCCCTTTAAACCGCCTGATAAAGCGCGGTCTAGCTTATGCCAAGTTAGCCCTTCCGAACTATAGGCTTCAGTGACATTATAGATTTCCCCATCAAGGAGGAGAGTTCCGGTGTCGGTTGGTTGCCCACCACCGGGAGTAAAGAACAAACTGCGGTCTAAAGCTACAGCTAGTCCATCCTCGCTTACCGTTAGAATTTTGGCTTCAAATTCATGTGAATAAGAATCTATGTAATACAATTTTTCGGTCATTCAAAACCCTTCAGATTGGTAGTTAAAAAAACGGGAAGTTGCTTTTATTTTGCCTGATTTATATCGCGTTGGTTCGGTTAATCCGAAAGTAATAACTCATCATGATGGCGTTGCGACCAGCGTACACCGCGCTTGTAAAGCTGCAAGCCGTTATAATGATGAGACTTATTACTCCGCGCTTGCTCAAGATATTGCTGGAATTGTTCAAATGCCGCCCGATTCAACTGCCTTCCCAATAAGCGAATGGTAATTGCCGCCGCCGCCAGCGCATTCTTTGGTTCAATCCGGTCTATATCTTCAAAGAACCAAGCGCAACTAGTGTACATTTGATGTTTATAAATCTGCGCCATCAATATACGACGGGCAGTTCCCCTATTTTTATCTGATGGTAAACGCAAATGAGAATTTCCGAAGTCTTTTTCATCCTGAAAGCCAAGATATACTTGTAGCCAATCTCGCAACGCTGCATGCCGATCAATAAAAAGTTTTGGGCTATTTTCCTCAACCACTCGGTCAACTTCTGCACCTAGAACATCAAAGGCTAATCTTAAATATTTCTTCCACGCATTCTCACCGGGGGTACAATCACAACCCTCACCCCAACGTTTGACTCCGTGAAAACAACTCCAACTAGTATTTTCCATTATTCGGATTTTGCGACGAGGCGGATGATTTCGCAACCAATGAGAGGGGAAAGTTACACTAAACCCAGCCGCATCAATCGAATGTTCCACCAAACGCTTCAGAAACAGGTCACGGTAGGACTTATGATGCCCATAAAGTTCCCCATCGGTAGCAATGGTGATTAGCTGATCTGCACCGCGTTCAAGTTTATCAAGATTAATCTGAGGGGCAATCCAGTTCTTTACAAAAGAATCCGCATCGGTAGTAGCGCCATGATCAAAGGACACACCGCCACTGAGAGGCGCATTATAAAAAAAGACCACAATGCTTTTCCCATTTCGCAGATTAACTTCATAAGGTTCGTTTGGGTCAAAGGTTTCGGGAATAATTGCACGTTCAAGCGCAACGGAGGCAGCCCAATGCAAACGCTCATCTTGATGGAATTGTTGGCTCAGGCTTCCTAATACATTGTTGCGTAGGCGCGTTTGTTCTAACTGATATTCGAGGGGATCAATAGTTTCAACACTATCGTGATAAGCCTGCCATGGGGCGAGTATAGTGAATTTTATACCGCAATCTGCCAATAATTCCAGTACAGCGCTATTTACGGCTGTCTCAGCCAACCACATACCTTCCGGGAAATGCCCAAATCGGCGTTGAAAATCGGCAATACCCCATTCAATTTGCACCCGCATATCTTCAGGTTTGGAAAGTGGCATAATAATATGGTTATAGACTTGCGCCAGAGCGTTACCATAACCGTATTTTTCAACATTTAAACGGTCAGCTTCAATAATATTCTGGTAGGTGGCAGAATCATTTTTTTCGAGCCAAGCTGCCAGCGTAGGACCGAAGTTAAAACTGATATTGCGGTAATTGTTCAACTTGGCATTAGGGCTATAGCACTCTGCCGTAATTTTATCATTAAAATTAGCGTAAGGTTCAGCACCCAACTCCGGCGGTATTAGCCCAGTGAAGGGGTTTTCCCTAGGAGGTTGGTAAAAGTGACCGTGTATGCAGATTTGTACACTGGAACTTTCGACTTTACCAATCAAGCGTGAGGTCTCCATAATTTTAAAATTTGATTATGTCTATGCTATAATAGCATAAATTCGGGCTGCTCACCCGCTTATGGAATTGTTGGAGGTAACTATTAGTTGAGTTCAGTTGAACAGAATAAACCTTTTAGCTCTGACCAAGCAGCCTTGTTCAGGGAAAGAGGAAATACCTCTGCGACTCTGGAGTTTGAGAAGCTTTCAGAAATGAACAACGAAATCAAACCTTTGAAATTCGAGCATCCCGCCGAAAATGGCGAGGAAGCCACGAAAAACCAGTTTGATATTTCAGGCTCTTTCCAGATTTTGAATTCAAAACACGCCAAACTAAACCAGAACAAATCGACAGTAAGTCGGGAACGCCTGTTTTACGCTCTGCGGCTGGTAATGGATACGCTACTAATTTTGCTGGCATTTGGGTTGGCTTATTTCGTACGCTATGTCTTGCAGATTGGGGTTGAAGTTCTTGAAGAATATCAGGTTCCCTTCACCAATTATATTTCTATTGAGTTAGCTTATACCTTCGTTTTACTGGTCACACTCCATTTCAAAGGATTTTATCGCCGAAAACAGGTGCTTTCATTTCTTGACGAACTCGGCATTATCCTTAGTTCTACCCTAATCGCAGTTGCCAGTATGATGGTGCTGGTTTTCATCAGCCGACCACTGGCTTTTAGCCGACTCATGTTTGTTTTCCTGATTCCTGCCACCTTCTTAATTCTGGGAATTGAGCGTATCGTGGTCAAACTAGTAAGACGCTCGCTGTGGCATCGTGGAATTGGCGTGCGTAGTCTGCTGGTAGTTGGCGCTACGGATTCAGCCTCACGCTTGATGGATGCCGTAGTAGCAAACCCGGATCATCGCTATAGGCTGGCTGGTTATGTTGATGATGAAACTCGCTTTTCGGAGTGGATTTTACCACCGCGCTACCCAGATGGGCAACCGGTATCCTGCCTCGGTACTCTCAATAACTTGAGTACACTTTTATATTCGCATAAAATTGACGAAGTTATTATCGCCTTGCCAGCCACACACCATATCGCTATCAACGATATAATAAATATATGTCGAGAAAACGAAGTTGATTTTAACCTGATACCCGATATTTTTGAGATGCGCCTAGATTCGTTGAACTTCACCGAGATTAATGGAGTGCCACTGATTGGGTTCAAGGGTACTAATCTAACGGGTTGGAACTATGTTTTAAAACGGGCAATGGATATTACCTTATCATTAATCACGCTAGTAGCCCTCTCACCGTTCCTATTATTAATCGCCTTGCTCATCAAACTGGATTCTAAAGGAGCGGTTATCTACAAACAGACTAGAGTAGGCAAACATGGTAATACCTTTACTTTCTATAAATTCAGATCAATGAAAGTAGGCTCAGATCAGCAAGTTGATAACCTAGCGCATCTCAATGAAACTGGCGGCGTTACTTTTAAAATAGCGAATGACCCACGCCGTACCCGCTTGGGGAAATTCCTGCGCCGCACCAGTCTTGATGAATTACCGCAGCTTTTTAATATCCTGTTCGGGCAAATGAGCTTCGTTGGACCACGCCCCCCCATTGACCGAGAAGTAGAAAAGTATGAAGAATGGCACTATCGCCGGTTGGAAGTAGCATGCGGGCTAACGGGTTTATGGCAGATAAGCGGGCGAAGCAAACTCTCGTTCGACGACATGGTAAAATTAGATATATACTATGCTGAGAATTGGTCGCTCTGGCTAGATTTTAAAATCCTGATTCGCACAATCCCGGCGGTTCTAAAAGGGGAGGGAGCATACTAGGAATCAATGAAAGTTGCACTTGTACACGATTACCTGAACCAATATGGTGGAGCCGAGCGAGTGCTGGAAGCGATAGCCGATATGTTTCCAGAAGCCCCAATCTACACTTCCATCTATGATAAAAAATTAATGGAAGGGAAGTTTCCGGGTCATAAAATATATACCTCCTTTATGCAACGGTTTCCGGGTGTTCTCAAACGCCATCAGCTATATTTGCTGGCTTACTCCTTTGCGTTCGAGCATTTTGATTTGAAGGACTACGATGTGGTTATCAGTAGCAGCAGCGCGTGGGCAAAGGGAGTAGTTACTCCTCCCAATACCCTGCACATCTGCTACTGCCACGCCCCAATGCGCTTTGCTTGGGATACCCAAGATTACGCCCGCAGAGAGAACATGAGCCGTTTGGCTAAAATCGGGTTGCCTTTGGTAATGGAATTTGTTAGACTGTGGGACATAGCAAGCGCTGCCCGCCCGCACTTCTATGTGGCAAATTCGCAAACCATCGCAGGGCGTATCAAGGAATACTGGGGACGTGATGCGGTGGTGATAAATCCCCCTGTAGAGGTTGAGCAAATCCCCTGCAACTATAGTCCGCGTGAAGATTTTTATTTGATGGCATCGCGCCTAATGCCATACAAACGGTTGGATATTGGGGTAAAGGCGTTCCGGGAACTAGGATTGCCCTTGAAAATTGTAGGAACCGGACGCGATTTGAAGAATTTGAAGGATTTGGGCGGGTCAAATATTGAGTTTTTAGGCTACGTATCGGACGATGAGTTGTACAAATTATTCGGACGATGTAAAGCCTTCATCCAAACCGGCGCGGAAGATTTCGGAATTACTCAGGTTGAGGCTATGGCAGCAGGAGCGCCAGTAATAGCTATCAAACAGAACGGACCAGCCGAAGTGAATGTCGAGGGACTAACCGGCTTGTTTTTTGAGGAACAATCTCCTCAGTCGCTGGCAGATACAGTACAGCGTTTTGAGCAAATGAGCGAACAATTCGACTCGCATATAATTCGTACTCACGCGGAAACTTTTAGCCGCGAAATCTTTATCAAACGCTTCCATGAACAGATAGATTTGTGTGTGCGGGAATTCAAAGCGCCGCAGCAAAAAAAAATTCTGGCGATACGACCTTTAAATGATGCGGCTGAAATGCCTAACATCAAAGAGCAACCGGCTCAGTAACAGGTAATAGGGAATGGAACTCAGAAAATACGGGCGAATCCTCTTTAGATACTGGTGGCTAGTGCTGCTCTTTACCATTGCGGGTGGCGCGTTAGCTTATAGCCAGTACAAATCCACATCCTCCAATTATCAGGCAGTTTTTGAGGTTAATGTCGGGCGCAATGACCCCCCACTTGACCAAGCAAACAAAGGGTTTCAGGACTACTTCAATTATTACCAGTTTATCTCGTCTGAGTATGTGCTAGATGACTACGTAAAAATTGTAAAAGGTAGCGTCTTTTTGAATGACGCGGCGGAAAAGCTAAAAAGCACCAAATACCCGCTATCCCCCGAAGAACTCAAGGGCAATTTCGATGTAGAGCGTAAACACCGAGAGATTACCTTCACGGTGCATACTGAAACCGAAGATAAGGCACTGGTAATAGCAAGAGCGCTGGCTGATACGATTGTGCAGAACGCCGGCAAATATATTGCACACGGCGATAGTACGCAGTTTTCAGCTAATTTGATTGATTTCCCAACCAGCGCGATATTTAACAGTGGTCGCAACCTACTTGTATCCAGCATCCGACTCATCGTAGGTCTCATTTTGGGGATAGGGTTAGCTTTCTTGCTGGCGTATCTTGATAACAGGCTGCGAACTCCTGAAGATTTCAAAGAAGCTCTGGGTTTACCTGTAATTGGGGTCATTCCCGCAAAAGCGCTATTACCTTTCGGACAAAATAATAGCGGTGGTAGTAATTATAATCCCAATAGCTCCGAGCCGGAGCAAATATCGGCACGGCGGTAGCTATGCAACTCAAGGATTATATAAACGTCCTGAAAAAAAGATGGTGGCTGGCGTTGCTGGTAGCGGTAATAGCAGCAGGAGTAGCTTTTGGATATAGCCTTAGCCAGCCAAAAACCTATCAAGCCATCGCCAAATTGCAGGGGGATGTCGGCAAACCGGATAATAACTTGTGGGCTTCCCTAAAAGAACAGATAAATGGCTATACTGCCCGCTTCGATTCGGTTGAGTTCGCCGCCGCCATTAATGAGCGGGGCAAATTTGACCTCCCGATTGACGAAATCAGAGGCAAAATCAAAGTGCAGGCGCGACCAGCCGAATATACTTTTGTGATTACCGTAGAGGATACGGATGCAAAACGTGCCGCCTCTATAGCCAACACCTCCGGTCAGATTCTAGTGGATGAAAACGAACAGAAAATTGCCGGATATAACCAAGACCAGCAGACCTATATTAAATTAACCAGCCCTGCCGCAACACCTGATAAGCCCAACAGCCCGCGTACCAACCTTAACACCGCAGCAGGAGCAGCATTAGGACTTGTTATTGGTTTGATATTTATTTTTGCTGTCGAGTTTTTTGACGATACTATCAAAAGCGAAGAGGAATTAAAGCGGTTGACCGGATTAACGGTGTTAGGAAGTGTGCCGATTTGGAAAGGCACAGCCTCTCAAAGCTTACCTATGAACAGCGCTACCGAAGCAGCCGAAAAGAGTTCAAGCCCGGTAAAAATTGGCAGCAAACGCGAGTAACGGAAGGATTTTTTAATCTAGCATGAGCAATTCCAGTATAAATGGCGTAGAAAAGTTGGTGACATTGGCAGACCCTCGTTCACCAGCCGCCGAAGCATACAAAGACTTACGCACCAATATTCAATTCAGCGGGCTTGACCGCCAGTTACGCGCTTTACTTATCACCAGCGCACGCCCTGACGAAGGTAAATCTGAAACACTGGCAAATCTGGCGGTGTCCTTTGCTCAAACCGGAAATAAAGTTTTAATGATAGATTGTGATTTGCGCCGCCCTAGCCTCCATATTCTTTTCGGGCTAGAGCAAGAACCCGGTCTATCAAATGTCATTCTTGAAGCGGGTGGGCTTGGTTCGGCTTCTAAGAACAGTGCAGCTATCAAATTCCCGATTCAGGAAACTGGTGTGCCAAATTTGCGGCTGCTACCTGCCGGGTTGCAAGCTCCAAATCCTGCCGAAATTCTTGGCAGTAACCTGATGCGCGAAATAATCGAGCAACTACGAGGAGAAGCTGATTATCTTTTCTTTGACTCGCCACCCCTTTTGGCAGTAACCGATGCAGCAGTATTATCCACTCGCTTGGATGGAGTATTATTGACGTTAAAAGCCAATAAAACCAAGCGGGATGATGCCAAAGAAGCAAAAGAACAACTCGAAAAAGTACGTGCCAATATTATTGGTGTAGCGCTGAACGAGGTAAAGAGTGGCGCAACCCGTTACAGTTATTAGTTAGAAAATTGAGCTAAATAGAATGAATCTGTTGAACATCCTTTCATTGAGCGTAACCCCACCTCCCTGCCGCGCTGTTGCGCTATAAGCAGGAGAGGCACCCCCATTTTATTTTTCAGTTTGGCTATAGGCATAATTGCCAGATAGCTTAATTTTGGATTTTTCCTCCCTGTTTTCCACTTTATGTAAAGTCAATTGAACTATAAATTACCGTGTGAAACCGGAGGTTAATATATGTCTAGCACAGAAGAAGTAACACTTGAAAAGCAACAGGAGAAAAAGAGAAGCGGTGGGATTGTGCTGCTGGTACTGGCAGCAGGGATTTGGGGAACAGTCGGTGTTTCCTCGGCGCTGCTCAATCGGATAGAAAATACGCCAGCGTTAACAATCGGGTTTTTAAGACTGGCTTTTTCTTCGCCTTTTTTGCTGGGTTTAGCTTGGCTAACCACCAAACGAAACCCCTTTAAAGCTAGATTGCGCGATTTGCCGCTGTTCGCCGCATTGGGAATCGCAATGGCAAGTTACCAGCTTTTTTACTTTATTGCTATACCCCTCTCCAGTGTAACGCTAGTAGTAGTGGTAGCATTATGCAGTGCGCCTGTAATGGTCGCGTTGCTCTCGATACCGATTTTTAAAGAGAAGCTGACCGGGTTGGTTATTTTGTCGCTTGGGCTGGCGCTTATCGGAACGGGTTTGCTAACGCTAGGCGGTAGTGACAACAAGGGCGATTTTCTCAAGCCGGAGTATCTACTTGGAGCGTTGCTGGCTTTAGGAGCAGGGTTGTCTTACTCAAGTATCACCATCCTGTCCAAACTAGCAACACGGTACACCAAATCAGGAAGCAGCCAAACAATGGCGCTATCTTTTACGTTTGCGGCAATATTGTTGCTTGGGGGAGCTTTGTTTACTGGCAACCTAAAGTTGAATCTTGCGCCGGGAGTCTGGTTGATAGCAGCATACTTGGGGCTGATACCAACCGGAGTAGCCTACATAATTTTTTTTCAAGCTCTCAGACGTGCCACCGCTACCGCCGCTTCAATCGTTACTTTGCTAGAACCGGGAGTAGCGGCTTTTCTGGCGTGGTTGTTACTGGGTGAAAGCATTGGTATCCTAACACTTGTTGGAGCAATTATGCTAGTAGTAAGTGTGTGGATTCTCTCAATTAAAAAAAGCTAACGGCGAGAAGGCAGGAAGTAACTTTCGCGCACATAGGCTGTTTCTAAACCGAGTCGGTGGAGGTTTCGTTCCGCGCTTCCACCGTAAGGAGTTTGAGCAGTAATTATTTTTCTGCCACGCCGCAAGGCTTCTTCAAGCATCGCCCGCAAGAGCGCACTCTGTACACCGTGTTGCCGAAAATCCGGTAAGGTGCTGGCAGAATAAAGCCCGGCATACTTGCCGTCTTTACTTAAAAATAGAGTTGCGCCCCCTGCGGGTTGGTCATGAATATATGCCATGAAGCAAATTTGTTGGGGATGCCCCACACTTGCCATACTGATTGCTTCCCAAGCCCTGCGAAAACCTCCCCTCAACTCAAACCCTTCGCATACCACCTGTGCAAATTCTTCACGTTGCTCGGAAGTTACCAACCGTATTTGAGCTTCCACAGAATGGTCTTCCACTAGGGATGCCATATTACCGGGAATATAAGCAAGAACACTACTGCGGGCTTTAAGAGTAAAACCGCGCTCTTTAAGCAAAATCGGCAATTCTGAAGGTTTTGAATAATTTTCAATCGTATAAACAGTGCAAGAAACCTTGAGAGCGTAAGCGCGTTTAACTACCCGCTCTATCGCATCACTAGAAGCGGGTTTGCCAAGTCCTAAACCAAGTACGCGGTTCAAGAAACTAACATTCGGGGCTTCGGTGCAAGCAAATTGGAACAACCCGTTGCTGACAATAATGTTCAATCCCAAATCCATCATAGACGGACCAATAGACTGGAAAAAACCGGAGTAGGACTCCATTTCATAACTCTCGAATTGTCCCACTTCCAACTCATTTATTTGCATCTATAATTACTCCGATAATTAGTTTCCATAAATAACACCAAATAGAGATATTTTGCTAACTTGCCGCAATTCCCCGCTTTACGGCATATAAAGCGGCATGCGTTCTGCCCGGTAAGTTTAATTTATTAAGAATATTACTCACATGCGCTTTTACTGTTTTCTCACTTACCGAAAGGTCGCGGGCGATTTCCTTATTGCTCATACCTTTGCCCAACAGACCCAGAACTTCGCGCTCACGTTCGGTTAATTCTTCAATCTCAGCCGCCTCCTTATGTGGAGCAAGCACCTCATGCATAAGTTTCTTAGCAACTTCAGGATGCAATTGAACCTCGCCACGTTCAGCAGCAAGCACCGCTTTCACCAAATCTTGGGGCTGTACATCTTTTAGCAAATAACCGGTAGCGCCGCTACGAATAGCAGTAAACACTTTCTCGTCATCGGCAAAGCTGGTAAGTGCAATTACTTCGGTTTCAGGTCGCAGCAGCTTAATCTCTTTGAGAGCAGTCAGCCCATCCATAACAGGCATGACCAAATCCATCAAAACTACATCAGGATGCAATTCTTTAACTTTTTGAAGAGCTTCTTTGCCGTTGCTGGCTTCTCCAACAACTTCAATTTCGTTTTGCAACTCAAGAAAAGTTATAAGACCTTGGCGTACAACCGCGTGGTCATCAACAATCAAAACTTTAACCGGGTCGTTGCCATCCGTAGCCATTTGCTATAAGCTCCTTTAATATATACCTAAGCCAACCGGACGCGGCGCAACCAACAAGGGCAATATTACTTTTATTTTAGAGCCTTCACCGGGCTTACTTTCTATTTGTAACGTGCCACCAGCTAATTCCGCTCTTTCCCGCATACTGGTCATACCCAGAGATTTTTGATTTATGCTACCACCGTTAACTACTTCCTGTGGTTCAAAACCTATTCCGTTATCGTGTATCAATAACTCGGCTTTCCGGTCATCTATTGTCAACTTGATAAGAACCCTGCTTGCCTGAGCATGTTTCATAATATTATTCAAGGCTTCCTGAGTAATGCGATAAAGGGTTTGTTCATGTTCATTAGAGAGCCGACGTTCCCCGAATACGTCAAATTCAATATTCAGATATTCTTTTGCCTTGACCGACTCAATATGTTTTTGAAGGGCTGTAACCAAACCCTGTTCTTCCAACGCAACGGGACGCAACTGAAAAATTAAAGTACGCATTTCCGCCAATGCCCCTCGTGCCATAACCTGCAAACGATCGAGTTGAGCCTCAACCCTCTCAGGTTTTTTAATAAGCATTGCTCGCGCCGATTCAGCAGTAAGGGTGATGCTGAAAAGAGTCTGAGTAACCGAATCGTGCAGATCACGCGCCAGACGGTTGCGTTCTTCTAGGGCAGCCACCAGTTGCGCCTGTGAATATAACTGGGCATTTTCTACCGCGATACCTATTTGGCTACCGATGGCTTTATATAGAACTATATCATTATCGGTAAAGTTTTTGGGGAAATCGCTAGTCATCGCAATTACGCCCACCACTCCGCTACTACTAGTGAAAGGAATACCCAAATAACTTCTAATAGAGCTTTGAGCTTGTATGTCCGGCGGAACCCGCGAATCCTCAAGTACATTATCATTTAGGTAGATGATTTCGCCGGTTTCGGCAACCTGCCCGGTCATATATTCTCCCACCTTTAGCCCCTTGTTGAAAATATTCAGCGACTGCTCTGATTGGGCGCGATGTAGGGCCAATCGCAAAAGCTGTCTATCCGGCGAAACCAGAAAGACCGCGCAACGCTCCATTTCTGAGACCGATATAAGTTCTTCCATTGCGTCATTAAGCACTTGGTCGAGGTCAAGCGATGCGCTAATGGAAGCCATAACCCGGTTGACAGCGGTTAATTCACGGTTGCGACGGCGAGTCTCATTCAAGGAAGATTGCAGACGATTACGGGAGATTCTTAAATTTTCCGCCATTCGTCCCATTGCTCCGGCAAGGCGGACAACCTCATCATTGCCATTCGATTGTGGTACAGGAACATCATAATTATCTTTGTGAAGGGCGTCGGCAACGGTGGCAAGTTCACGAAGAGGGCGCATTATACTACGA
Source organism: Candidatus Chlorohelix sp. (assembly GCF_037138995.1). NCBI lineage: Bacteria > Bacillati > Chloroflexota > Chloroflexia > Candidatus Chloroheliales > Candidatus Chloroheliaceae > Candidatus Chlorohelix > Candidatus Chlorohelix sp. The sequence goes on from NZ_JBAXHI010000028.1 coordinate 26,274, forward strand.
ATAATTAAAGTCGCTACTATAGTACCGCCGAGAGTTGTCATCAGTGCCAGCGCCAATGATAATATCGTAATCAAGGTACCCTGCTCACGTGCCGCTCGTATTTTGCGGGCAATCTCTTCACGATAGAGGTTAAGGTCTTTATTGATAGCAGTAATCAGTCTATTCTTTTGTTCTCGCGCCACTCTTTCATAGGTGTAGATAGCGGTAGTTTTGAAATCTTCCAAATTTATAGTGCGAATCTGGCTTATTGTGGTGGAAAATTTATCGTGCAATTCCTGAGTCTGGCTGTCACTACGCCGGGGTAGAGATAGCGATTCAAAGGCTTTATTTAGCTGAACGCTGGCAGCTTCATAAAGCTGGGTAGCTTCGGAAAATTCCTTATCCGTATCAGCCGAATCAAGGCTAAGCAATACACCCCGCGCGGCGTTAAATTGACGCTCTACTGCTAGTTCAAGGCGTAACACCCCGTCTGTAACCTGTTGGTCAAGTTCTTCCTGTGTACTCAGGCTGTTTCCAGACTGGCTGGTATAAAGGATTGCAACGAGCGCGACCACGAGACTCATAAAAGCTATTGCCAAAAATCCGGCAAGAATCCGCCCGCCCAAGCTATTTCGCAGCGGAAAAGCGCCACCCTGAGAAGATTGTTTGTACACTTCTTCAATTCCAGAATGAATAGACGCTACTTGTAGCTGATTACCTATATTGTTTTTGTCCCTATCCAACGAATTGGGCATGCGACAACCTGTTCATTTTGGAGTTCAGTGGCTGCTTAGCTAACAAAGTGAAGGTATATATAACGCTAAATATTATACTAATTTCCTTTGACCTATACAACACTTAAAATATTATGTTAAAATGAATTCAAACGACTGTAGTTATGGAAAGGAGAACCCGGGTGGCTAGACAAACGCCAAAAGCCAAAAGTGCCGCAATGGTTACAATTTTCGATTTCTTCACTTTCTTTCTTGGGCTGGCGATGACTACTTTGGGTGAGTTCTTTGCGCTGGCAGGTGGAGCAAATATAAACTTTGGACTGGCTGTTTTCAGCGTATTGATTATCATTGTCGGTATTGGTATCAGCACTATCCGCGAACTGACCAGCGAAAATGCCGATGACGAAGAAGGCATCCGCAAAATTTACGGTTTTGTTTGTTTCGTTACAGGCGTAGCGTTGGTAATTATACCTGTAATCAGGGCAGCATTTTTGCTAATAAACGGCGGTATGGATTTGGGCAATGCCCTGCTTTTAAGCTTCTCGGTAGTAGTAGGCGTAATTTACATCTTTCTTGGATATTCATGGGCAGGCGCGTTCGACCCTCCACCCGATAGCGATTATTAATTCTTCGCCGCGCCTGGTGGATTCACATTTCACAACCTGTATCAGGTAAGCGAGGGCGGCTGAAAAGCCGCTCTTATAGTATAATTTGCCTTGTGTAATAAAATCTTTTGTCAAAATTTCGCATTTCTTGAAGAAGGACGGTATGGCTAACGAGGAAAAGTACGTCGAGGAATTGGCTGATAAAGAAGACGATTTCAGCGAATGGTATAACGAACTGGTAATTAAGGCGCAACTCGCCGATTACGCGCCTGTGCGCGGCTGTATGATTATACGCCCTTACGGGTACGCCCTTTGGGAAAATATCCAGCACACGCTAGACACACGGTTTAAAGAAACCGATGTGGTCAACGCCTATTTCCCACTGTTCATACCCAAGAGCTTCCTTGAGCGAGAAGCCGAACATGTGGAAGGCTTTGCTCCCGAAGTAGCATGGGTTACACGAGGGGGCGGAGAAGAACTAGAAGAACCCCTCGCCGTGCGCCCTACCAGTGAAACAATCATCGGTTACAGCTATGCCAAGTGGGTACAAAGCTATCGTGATTTGCCCATCCTGATTAATCTTTGGAATAACGTGGTGCGCTGGGAAAAACGCACTAAACTGTTCCTACGTACCGCTGAGTTTCTATGGCAAGAAGGGCATACCGCCCACCGCACCCTCGAAGAAGCCGAAGAACGCACTCGCATGATGCTAGATGTATATCGTTCTTTCGCCGAAGAAGATGCCGCTATCCCGGTCTTTACCGGACGCAAAAGCGAAAACGAAAAATTTGCGGGCGCACTCCGCACCTACTCCATCGAAGCGATGATGGGCGATGGCAAGGCATTGCAATCTGGAACGAGCCATAATCTCGGTCAGAATTTCGCCAAAAGCTTTGACATCCAATATCTTGATAGCGACGGTCAGCGCAAGTATTGCTCCACCACCAGTTGGGGTCTTAGCACCCGCATGATTGGAGGTATCATTATGGTACATGGCGACACCAACGGGCTGATTTTCCCGCCACGGCTTGCCCCACATCAAGTGGTAATAGTACCAATCTGGCGCAAGGAGGAGGAAAAGGTAGCCGTCCTCGAAATGGTAGAGCGCGTCAAGAAATTGCTCAAGGGCAAAGTGCGCGTAACTGCCGACCTGAGCGAAAATACGCCGGGCTGGAAGTTCGCCGAGTACGAAATGCGCGGCGTGCCTGTTCGTATGGAAATCGGACCCCGCGATGTTCAGAACAATAGCGTGGTGCTGGTGCGACGCGATAGTCGCGCCAAAGAATTTGTAGGCGTGGACGCGCTTACAGAACGTTTGCCTGTTCTGCTCGAAGAAATCCAGAAAGCGTTATACGACAAAGCCAAAAAGTTCCGAGATGAGCATACCTACCACACCGATAGCTATGACGAATTCAAGAAGATTTTGGAAGAAAAACGCGGTTTCATCCGAGTCCCTTGGTCTGAGGACAGCGCGGCGGAACTAAAAATCAAAGAAGAAACCAAAGCCACTGTGCGCGTGATTCCTTTTGACCAACCCGCAGAGGGGATGCAAGGCAAAAAGTGTTTCTACACCGGCAACCCTGCCACCTGTGAAGCTCTTTTTGCCCGCTCATATTAAATAATAGCGGCGGTTGAGTTAGCAAATACGCACCACCCTAACGCTCCCCCCCACAAAAAAGAAAATAGTAGCGCACCTAAAAGAGCGCAAAACTACTGCCTTACAATTGGGGGGGCAAAAAGAAAAAAAGTAGCAGCATGCCTCCGGCAAACTCACCAGCCGCAAACTTCTAGAATTGTTTTTTGACGGTGGACAATATCCCCAATTTGGGATGATATTATTGACCCCACCGATACTCGTGCCATATTGACGCAAGGACTAGAAACCCGCAAACCTCTGCATTATCCTCGGAAACACGGCATTTTCCTAGTCTAGCCAGTATCACTACAAGCTACAATCAGACTTGCCTAAGCGTTCATAGTTGAAAAACAAGCAAGGCTATGTTAAATTGTGACATGTAAAATAGTGAGTCGCCAAATTGGATTTTCCAGAAAAACAGAAAATTAAACTGATGTAGTGGGACAAAATTCCCACGCATGCAGGGCTACGCAATTCTGGTAGGTTGGATGGACAGGAATAATATTCTACGCCGGACATAGCAAGAGAAATAGCCAAAATTTCGCTTGCTTTTGTAATTGAGTCCGGTAGAAGCTCTGTAAGAGCAGTTTTTTTATGATTCCCAAGCCAATCCCCTACCAAATTAAAAAGCCCGAATCGAGCGCCCGTTTACCAGAGGTATATCTAGAAATAGACCCGGACGTATTGCCATAACTCATTTTTACCGCGATTAAAAAGGAGATTGTAAAATTGACCAGCATTGACCCAAAACTGGAAGAATTAGCCATTAATACTATCCGCTTTCTAGCGGTGGACGGTGTCCAGAAAGCTAATTCTGGACATCCCGGCGCACCATTAGGGCTTGCCCCACTTACCTATCTGCTATGGACTCGCCAGATGCACTATAACCCACGCAACCCACACTGGCACAATCGTGACCGCTTTATCCTCTCCAACGGTCATGCCTCAATGCTTAACTATGCCATGCTTTATCTGAGCGGTTACGATTTGCCGCTAGAACAGTTAAAGCAGTTCCGGCAATGGGGCAGCATTACCCCCGGTCATCCTGAATATGGAATGACTGCGGGGGTAGAAACCACTACCGGTCCACTAGGACAGGGCTTCGGCAACGGTGTAGGTATGGGTATCGCCCAGAAATTTCTTCAGGCAACCTATAACAAACCGGGACATGAAATAATCGACCATTATATCTATGTCATTGTGGGGGATGGTTGTCTTGAAGAAGGGGTAGCCAGCGAAGCCGCTTCAATGGCAGGGCATTTGGAACTGGATAACCTGATTTACTTCTATGATGATAACCATATCACTATTGAAGGCGATACCAAGATTGCTTTTACCGAAGATGTTGGGAAACGTTTTGAGGCTTATGGGTGGCATGTGCAGCATGTAAGCAATATTAACGATGTGGCAGCGGTAGAAGCTGCAATCGAAGTTGCCAAGCAAGTTAAAGGCAAGCCCCATTTAATCAACTTGAGAAGTATCATTGGTTATGGCAGCCCTCTTGCAAATAGCGCAAAATCGCACGGTAGCCCACTCGGCAAAGACAATGTAAAAGCAACCAAAGAAAAGTTAGGCTGGCCCCTAGAGCCTGAATTCTATGTGCCGGAAGAGGCGTTGGCATTGTACCGTCAGGCAATTGACAACGGCGCACAATTGGAATCAGAATGGAACAAGAAATGGGAAGCATACAAAGCGGCTTACCCTGAACTGGCAGCGCAACTCGAAACGGCATGGGATAACAAATTGCCCGAAGGATGGGAAGAAGTGCTTCCGGTATTCAGCAGCGGTTCTATTCCCACTCGCAACGCCAGCGGTACGGTATTAAATGCGATTGCACCTAAGTTACCCAACTTTATCGGCGGTAGTGCAGACCTAGCAGATTCTACCATAACAAGCCTCGAACATTATCCCGGATTCCAGCCGAACGCTGAAAAGGGCGGTTCTTATGATGGTCGCACGCTTCATTATGGTGTGCGTGAACACGGTATGGGTTCAGCCATAAACGGGGCGACTCTCTACGGCGGGTTGCGAATCTACGGGGCGACCTTCTTTGTATTCGCCGATTATATGCGCCCTAGCTTGAGACTGGCTGCCCTTATGGGTATTCCAGCCATCTTTGTCTTCACCCATGACAGCATCGGAGTAGGTGAGGACGGACCAACCCACCAGCCAATCGAACATTTAGCCAGCCTTCGCCTTATTCATAATCTGACGGTAATTCGCCCAGCCGATGCCAACGAAACCGCGCAAGCCTGGAAAGTCATATTGGAACGAAAACACAGTCCATCTTGCATTATCCTGAGTCGCCAGAAATTGCCCGTTCTCGAACCTGAGAAATACCCAACGGCAAATCTGGCTAAGGGCGCGTATATCCTGAGTGAAGCCCCTTCCGGCACACCACAGGTTATCTTGATTGCTACCGGGTCAGAAGTGAGCCTTGCGCTTAAGGCTCAGGAGGAATTAACGGCAACAGGCGTGCAAGCGCGGGTAGTAAGTATGCCTAGTTGGGAAATTTTTGAAGAGCAATCGGAAGAATACAAGGAAGAAGTATTGCCTTCCAATGTTACCGCTCGCTTGTCTATAGAAGCGGGAAGCCCGATGGGTTGGGAACGCTATATAGGCGGGGAAGGCGCGTCGCTGGCAATTAATCATTTCGGCGCAAGCGCACCCGGTGATGTAGTAGCAGAACACTTTGGCTTCAATGTGCCAACCATTACGGAACTGGCGCAGAAGTTGATAAGCGCCCCGAAAGAAGGACGCGCTCTAGCGAAGAAGATTATGAACCAATCCTTCCACTAGGCGGGATATTTATATAGACTTTCGCTTGAAACAATAAGCAGGGGGCATAAAGCCCCTTGCCCAAAGCGAAAACCCCTAAATCAAAATAATCAGAGAGAGAAAAGACAAGGAGTGGAGTATTTATGGGCAACCCATTGCAGGAATTGCAGAAGTACGGACAGAGCGTGTGGTATGACAATGTGTCACGTAGCTTGATTAAAGATGGCAGTTTTACCCGCATGATTCAGGAACAGGCGGTAGTTGGAGTAACCAGCAACCCCACCATTTTTGAGAAAGCTATTAGCAGTTCAGCAGAGTATGACGAGCAAATCTTGCATGCAGCAAGTGAAGGCAAAGATGCGGCGGGTATTTTCGATGAATTGGCGATTAAAGACATTCAGGATGTAGCCGATATTTTCCGCCCAGTGTATGATGAAAGTAACAGCTTGGACGGCTATGTTTCGCTGGAAGTCTCCCCGACACTGGCAAACGACACCGAAGGCACAAAAAAATCGGCGGTGTATTATTACACCCGCGTAGATCGACCTAACCTGATGATTAAAATCCCTGCCACTCCAGCAGGCATTCCGGCTATTACTGCCACCATTGGGGCTGGCATTAATGTGAACGTTACGCTCATCTTCTCGCTTGATTCTTATAAGCAAGTAGCCTATGCCTATATCGAAGGTTTGGAAGAACTGTCGAAAAGTGGCAAGAAAAACTTGAGCGAAATTTCGAGTGTGGCAAGCTTCTTTGTTAGCCGCGTGGATTCGCTGGTGGACAAGTTGCTGGAACAGAAGGACGCACCCGCAGAGCTTTTCGGTAAGGCAGGCATCGGTAATAGCCGCCTCGCCTATGAAATGTCCGAGCAAATCTATAGCACAGAACGCTGGAAGAACCTCGAAGCGCAAGGCGCACGTAAGCAGCGTTTACTCTGGGCAAGCACCAGCACGAAAAACCCCGCCTACCGTGATGTAATTTACGTAGAGCAATTGATTGGGCGGGATACAGTCAATACTATGCCACCGCAAACAGTCGTAGCTTTTGGCGATCATGGCGTGGCATCCGAAACCGTAAACAAGGGCTATGAGGAAGCGAAAGCTCACGTTAAAGCCCTTGAAACTTACGGAGTCTCCATAGACGAGGTAACCGCCCAATTGCTGGCAGAGGGGGTTAAGAGCTTTTCTGATAGCTTTGAAACCTTGCTGGCAGGAGTAGAAGCCAAACGACAATTGGTGCTGGCTAACAAAGGTTAGTATTAATTAATAACCGCATAAAACGGGCAGAGACAAGTAAGAGCGCGGAATATTAGATGCTCAATGCAAATCTTTGCCCGCTTTTAAATAGAGCGTAACAGTAGTTTTTTAGTAACCGTTCATTGGGCATGAACTTTTTGTGGTTTTAACCATTGCATGCCGCAGTACATTGATTTAGTTTGATTACACCAAAGTTTCCGATTTGATATTCTACACCAGATATTGTATAGATATAGTCAGAACCCCATTCATGGTTACGGTTTTTTAAGATATTAATTGAGAAAGGTTTAAATAGAATATGGAATTAGGATTTGTAGGTCTAGGGCGCATGGGCGCAAACATGGTTCAGCGATTGGTAACTCTGGGTGGACACCGCGTAGTCGCTTACAACCGTTCCCAAGACAAAGTGCAAGAGGTAGTTAAATTTGGAGCAGTCGGCGCGACCTCTCTGCAAAATTTGGTGGAACAACTGCAAGAATCGCCCAAAGCGGTTTGGCTTATGGTTCCGAGCGGTGATGTGACCGAACAGTATGTGAATGAGGTTTCAGACCTGCTCAAGCCCGGCGACATTATTATTGACGGTGGAAATAGCAACTATAAAGATACTATCCGCCGCCACGAACTAATGAAACAAAAGGGGATACATTATCTTGATTGCGGCACCAGCGGCGGCGTTTGGGGTCTTACGGTAGGTTATGCCTTGATGGTGGGGGGAGATAAAGAGCAAGTGGATCATCTATATCCGCTATTCAAGACCTTAGCTCCTGAAAACGGTTACTTGCATTGTGGACCAAGCGGCGCGGGACACTTCGTAAAAATGGTACACAACGGTATTGAATATGGCATGTTGCAAGCGTATGGCGAAGGCTATGAAATTTTGAAAAACAGCCGGTACGACCTTGACCTGCTTTCCATAAGCAAAATGTGGATGAACGGCAGCGTAGTCAGAAGTTGGCTACTTGAGTTGGCGGTAAATGCTTTTGAAAACGAAGGCAACGACCTAACGAATATCAAGGGGTTTGTACAGGATAGCGGTGAAGGACGCTGGACAGTACAAGAAGCGATTGACCAATCCACTCCTGCGCCAATCTTGACCCTTTCGTTATTGGCGCGGTTTGTCAGCCGCCAAGATGATAGCTTCAGCGCTAAGGTGATTTCTGCCTTGCGTAACCAGTTTGGGGGGCATGCGGTGCTATCTACCGTTACTGGGGAAATGGAAAAACAACACGGCTAATTCCCACGCCACCAGTTCTCTCAAAAACAAGGGCAATAAAAACCCATGTGAAATATATAATGCCTGATACAGAAAGAGTTAATGTTATGACGCAGGCTCTCACAACTACAGCTACCCATGCCATTAACCCACTCAGGGAAGGCATGCGAACTGAGCGCACGCCTGAACCATGTGTGATGGTTATCTTTGGAGCTACGGGAGATCTAACTCACAGAAAATTGATTCCTGCTCTTTACAATCTTGCAATTGAGCGTCACTTACCTGCCAATTTTAACGTGATTGGCTTTGCGCGTCGCCCTCTTACAGACGAACAATTCCGGGGATCTCTGGTCGAATCTATTAACCAATTCTCCCGCCGTCGCCCGATTATGCCAGAAGCAAAAGAACAGTTTACACAGACAATTCATTTTATCAGCAGCGATTTTCAAAATCCGGAAGGTTATCAGCGTTTAGCCGACTTGCTTGGAAGGCTCGACCAAGAGCAAGGTACTCAAGGAAACAGACTTTTTTATCTCGCCACTAACCCAAGCGATTACCCTGTTATCATCGAGAATCTAGGAGCGTCTGGCTTGGCACGTCCCCAAAAAGCTGGTTCGAGCGCGTGGTCGCGCATTATTGTAGAGAAACCCATCGGGCATGATTTGAATAGCGCACAAGAGTTAAATGAAACGATAGCACAGGTGTTTCGCGAAAATCAGGTCTTCCGCATTGATCACTATCTGGGTAAAGAAACTGTTCAGAATATTTTGGTGTTCCGTTTTGCTAACAGCATCTTTGAACCGCTCTGGAACCGTCGCTATATAGACCATATACAGATGACAGTGTCTGAAGAATTGGGAGTGGAAGGGCGAGGACCTTACTACGAACATTCGGGAACAATTCGAGATATGGTGCAAAACCATATGATGCAATTGCTCAGCCTCGTATGTATGGAACCGCCCATTAACTTTGAAGCAAATTCGGTACGTGATGAAAAAGTGAAAGTTTTACGTGCCATCGCACCCTTAGATACAGACGATGTAGTACAACGCACCGTTCGCGGTCAATACGGCGCCGGAGTAATTTTCGGTAAGCCGGTCAAGGGTTATCGTGAAGAAGAACGGGTTGACCCTAATTCGGTCACGGATACTTTCGTAGCCATCAAACTTTTTGTTGAGAACTGGCGCTGGGCAGGCGTGCCAATTTACCTACGCACCGGCAAACGCTTGCCTAAACGCATGACTGAAGTAGCCTTGCAATTTAAAGCCGCACCACACCGCCTTTTCCCGCAAACTAATATTGAACCAAGTGTATTGACTTTGCAAATCCAGCCCAATGATGGTATCTCAATGCGTTTTGGGGCTAAAGTTCCCGGTCAAGCAATGCAAATTCGCCCGGTAACTATGGATTTCCGCTTTGGGCAAAGCTTTGGCAATGTGGCTACCGATGCCTATGAACGGCTGATTCTTGACGCGCTACTGGGCGATTCTACTCTGTTTGCCCGCCGCGATGAAGTTGAGCAAGCCTGGACAATAGTTAATTCAATCACCAATGGTTGGAATTATCTAATGACTCCTAATTTCCCTAATTATGAGTCAGGGACATGGGGACCAAAAGAAGCGGATGATTTCATCGAGAAGGACGGTCGCCGCTGGCGACGGTTGTAACAAAGCGAGGTAATTAGCCGTGACCGATAATACAAATATTAAAATGTTCGGCAGTGGAACCGGTACAATCAATAACGATTCTTTACAACAGATTATCGAACAGGGACAAGCTCATAATATTGCGCTTGAAGACATAGAAAAAGGAATAACCGCACTCTGGCAAGCCACCGATATGACACGACAAGCTGATAGTGAACCGGCTGTTATGCGAGCTTGCGTTTTGAATCTGGTAATTTGTACTGAAACCGATGAGGAGTTAGAGCAAGCAACTAATTCGATTGCGCGATTGACTTGGACTTACCCAAGTCGCAGTATCGTATTACTTTCAAAGCCAAATGACCCAGAGGAAGAAATAACTGCCTGGATTTCGGCACATTGCCAGATGCCTGACCCTAAAGGGCGGAAAGTATGTTGTGAGCAGATAACTATTGAGGGACGAGGAACGGGCGCAGAACGCATCAGTAGCATGGTATTGCCCTTGTTGGTTTCAGATTTACCGGTAACGCTGTGGTGGAGGTACGACCTTGGCTCGCAACTTAATCTTTTCCAACATTTATTTGAAACGGCTGACCGCCTTGTTGTGGATTCTCGACTGTTCAAAAAACCAACTACCAGCTTCAAGCAATTAGCTGACCTAGCAGAAAGCACCCAGCATAAGGTTAGTATTAGTGATTTGAACTGGACACGTTTGACTCCGTGGCGTAGCGCAATTTCACAGTTTTTTGACAATACCAGTTTCCTACCGTATCTTTATACCGTAGATAAATTGGAAATCGAATACGAAGCTCCCTACGATTTCGAGCAGCCGAATTTCTCTGAAGCATTATTATTGGTAGGATGGTTTGCTAAGGTGCTTAACTGGAAACCTGCTTTTGCTCTCAAAGTGCGTGGCTCAAATGCAAGCCTGATAATCAACCGAGGAGGGCAACCTCTAAACATTGAATTTCATGGTCACAACGAGCGGAAAGATGAATTAGGTGGAATAACCTCCTTGCGGATTTATTCTAGCCTACCGAATGAAAACAGGGAAGCGGTTTTTACCCTTACCCTTGCGGACGATTTGGAGCATGCCCACAGCAAAATCGAGGAAAATGGGCAGATTGTTTCAACCTTCTCGGCGCTCTTACCATTGCGAGATGTAACCAACCTTATGCACGAAGAGTTGAGCATGGTAGGTGGTGACTCGCTATTTGAGGGAGCATTGGTTTACGCCAGCAAGTTTGGTGACAATGGTAGCCAAGTATAATATGCATAATATAGACCCGCAAATTAAAATCCAAATCTTTGAAAATCTGGCGGAATTGAGCAAAACGGCGGCTGAAAGGCTTGCCGCTTACACCACAGACTGTATAGGGCAGCGAGGGCGTTTTACAATTGCTCTGGCAGGCGGTAACACCCCCCGCGAGTTGTACAGGATACTGGCGCAACCGCCGATTCGCGAACAAATAGACTGGTTCAATACCTATCTATTTTTCGGGGATGAGCGGTGTGTGCCACCCGATCACCCTGACAGTAATTACCGGATGGTGCAGGAAAATTTACTGGATTTTGTAGGGATTCCTTTCGCCAATATTTTTCGGATGGAAGGCGAAAACCCTGACCCGGTAGTAGCCGCAACAAACTACGCCAACCTGTTACAAGAGTTCTTTGAGCTTGAATCCGGTGAGGGACCTAGCCCGGAAAACTTCCCTAAATTTGACCTAATATTGCTGGGAATGGGACCAGACGGGCATACCGCTTCGTTGTTTCCCGGCACAGCTGCTCTACAGGAGCGCGGGCATCCGGTAGCCGCAAATTTTGTCCCAAAATTGAACGCTAATCGTCTGACACTAACCGCACCAACCATAAACCGGGCAGAGCAGGTTTGGTTCATGGTAGTCGGAGAGGATAAAGCGCCTACTCTAAAGCGAGTTCTCGAAGGCGATTATCAGCCTCAAACCTTGCCAAGCCAGTTAGTAAAACCCAATGGGGGGCGTGTTTACTGGTTTGTAGATCGGGCGGCAGCGGCTCAATTGGGCAGTATTTAAGGAATTTATTATACAAACAACCTACAAATAGACAGGAACAATACTACTAATGAGCTTGGTTGACCTTTTAAAGAGTAATAGTGGAGATGAGTGGTTTCAAAAAATCTGGGAAGAACGCGAAGAAAAGATATATCCTGAGTTATTCGGCAAGTTGCCTGAAACTGTTATTCGGCTACAGGAGCAAGCCTTAAAAGCTATTCTGGGAGCAGATGCCAAAATTCTACCGGAATGGCTTCATTATGGAGTAATTGAGATTGCCCCTAACGCGCATCATGCGGACTGGCTATATATTACCACCGGTTTCAGCCAACCTTGGAACCTTGATAAAGAAGCAGATTTAAACCCGAACGGACGCAGCGGTACCGGAATTGAAATAGTAATGCGAACATCAGAGCGTGCCGGATGGGCAGTAGATGTGTTACATAGGCTTAGCGCGTACCAAATTGGCGTTGCCGGCAAAACAATCAAAGGCAAGGTTTTTACTTGTGGAGATTGGATGCCCCTGAACGGACCCATTGACCCCGGCACGCCAAATACCAAAGTGCGCGGGATTTTAGTAGCACAACCGCGAGATTTTCCACCAGATTTTTCATTGCGTAGCGGTAAGGTAGAATTGTTGCAATTGCTAGGGATTACCGGGCAGGAGTTAGCTTACCTTCTGGCTAAGGGACCTACCTCTCTGGAAGATGTACTTTACGAACAGGGAGCAGCCCCCGCTATTAACCCAAATCGCGAAAGTATAGAGCTTCCAAATCGCTTTCCCCTCCCTAAAGAGCTTCAAGCCCGATTTTAAAATTACATATCCTTGCGCCCGTAAAAGCGGGCGCGTCTTCCATTTATCAACGCCTGTAACTCTACCCCGTTCACCCCATACAATTTGGCGGTGCGGCGAATAAATTCTAAGCTGGCTTCAAATTCAGGCTGGATTACTTCGTCTGCGCCCGATTGTTTCAGCATTTCGATGGTTTTTTGCTCGGTAGCGCGAGTGATGATTTCAAGGTGGGGATTCATTGCCCTTCCGGCACGGCTGGCAGCTTCGGCTACAATCGCATCCGGCACGGTTACAGCAAGCACTTTAGCTTCGATTATATTCGCTTGCTTCAGAGTTGCTTCCACCGAAACGTCACCGAATAAGCTGATAATACCGCGTTTGCGTGCTAGTTCCAACCTGCGTGGGTTATACTCAATCACTACCACATCAAAATTTCGGCGCATACAGGCATCTACCAATTGTTGACCAACTCGCCCATAACCACATACTACCACATGCTTTTTATAGGGCCAACGTTCGGTCTGACCCCTCAAACCTCGCAGGGTATAATTCATCTCACCAGTTTCTCTCTCATCGGAGAGTTTTAATTCCGGGCGCAATGAAAATGGTAAGGACATACCGACATTAGCATAGTCCGGAACATTTTTACCCAACAGCCTGAACAAGCGACTACGGATTCTAATTAGCCAATGGGTAAAAGTTGGGAAGAATTGTAATAAGATCGGGTTCGCAATAATAGTAACGAGCGCTGCCGAAAGTAGCAAAGATTCAACCCGGTTGTTAATCGCCCGGCTATCAACGCCGATACGCGCCAAAACAAACGAAAATTCCCCTACCTGAGCCAGCAATAAACCAGCCAGAGCTGCGGTTTTTAACGGTTGTTTGAATAGTAGTAATATTCCACTAGTCAATGCCCATTTCCCAACCAGCACCGTAATTACCAGTAGCATAATTTCGAAGAAGTTGTTTATCAAAAAAACAGGGTCTATCAACATACCGATACTAACAAAAAAAAGGCTGGCAAAAACATCACGTATGGGTATAATTTCGGTTAGAATATCTCCGGCAGACTCAGAACCGCTTACCATTAGACCTGCCACGAAAGCGCCCAACGCGAAAGATATATCAAGAAAATAGGCTAAACTTGCCGTACCCAGCGCAATTGTTATCACGCCAAGCAAAAACATTTCGCGAATACCTAGCATCACCAGTTTTTGTACTATCCAAGGCATAAAACGAGTGCCTATGATATAAGCTCCCACTAAAAATAAAGTGCCTTTCAGCAGCGCCAACCCAATACTCAAGGCTAGATTATCACCACCTTTTTCTCCAAGAGCAGGTAATAATACCACCAGCACAATAACGCTCAGGTCTTGGACAATGCCCAACCCAAGCGCCACTTTGCCATGCAACGATTCCATTTCGCCCCGACCCATCAGGATTTTCAGGATTACAATTGAGCTTGAAATGGCAAGGAGACCACCAAGAAAAATGCTACCGCTCAAATTAAGCCCTAGCAGCAGCCCTACGGGGATACCCAACAGTATCGTAAGAGAAATTTGAAAGATGCCTCCCAGAACGGCTATTTTTCCTATATGTCTTAACTCTTGTAGAGAAAACTCTGTCCCTAAAGCGAACATGAGCAAGGCTACCCCGATTTCTGCCAACACCTCTACATCAGATACCGATAAAGACGGACCCGGGGCGTAGGGACCAATGAACACGCCACCAAGCAAATAGCCGACTATAAGCGGTTGCTTGAGCCACGCTGCCACTAAACCACCTACAACCGCTGCAATAACCGCTAGAACCAGAGCAGTAATTAAATTATAGTTAGCGCCAGAGTCGGTTGCCTGAATTGCACCCGCTATCCATCCCATTCCTTGCTCCCTCGTAGAATTGCCCATCTAACCCAAAAGTTGTATTGGTTAATTATAGTGTAAAATGCTCTGGAATTTGGATAAAATGCGGTTAGAGTTACATACAGAAACCACTCCAATAGAGTATAATTCTCTAGTGTTTGAGGCTAACTGAACTTATAATTAGATTCTTTACATGAAGTCATTAGGCAAACGCCACCCGAATTGCTGGACACAAGACCCTGCTATTTAGTAAAAAAGCAGCGTAGCAAGGTACTATTGACACAACAAAGTCGAAATGATACCATAAAAATCAGCATGTTTTAGCACTCATAGTAATAGAGTGCTAATATTACAAGGGTGAATTAAACATATTATTGTCTTTCTAGATACATCTGACAAACCATTATTGATAAAACTTAAAATATGAAACGCCAAGAACGTAAAACAGGGGGAATAGATAGAGAAAGCAAGGTAAACATGGAAGAGCCGCAGGAATCCATGACGGAGCGGCGCAAGGAATTGTTGCGAACAATAATCAATGAGTATGTCAATAACTACTTACCGGTAAGCTCGGAGATGATTGTTAACAAATACAAACTTCCAATAAGTCCGGCTACTGTTCGAAACGAAATGGCGGAACTGGAACGAGAAGGGTATATTACTCACCCGCATACTTCAGCAGGGCGTATCCCCAGCGACAAAGGCTACCGATATTATGTAGAACATCTGATGGAACGGCAAGGTGGGCTTAGCTTACCGGAACAGCATAACATCCAACACCAGTTCTACCAAGTACAATTGGAATTAAACGAGGGGATACGGTTAGCAGCCGGAGTCGTAGCGCGAACCTCCCAGAATGTAGGAGTGGTTAGCTCACCTTACGTATTTGATGGGCGTTTGAAACGGCTAGAAGTAATCGGAGTCCAAGAGCGGTTAGCGCTGGTGGTTGCAGTAACCCAAGACGGCTCTATTAAAGAGCAAATGTTAAGTCTGAAAGAGCCAATCACACAAGAAGAATTAAGTATAATTTCAAATCGCCTAAATGCAACGCTACATAACCAGAACCGGACTCAGATTGAAAAAAAAGTGCAGGATTGGGCAGAGGAGTTAGACAAAATTGTAGCAACTCGCTTAGTGGAAATGCTACGGAGTCTCGAACAATATAGGGACGTACAATTGTATCGTGAGGGGTTGGCAAATATACTTAATCAGCCTGAATTTAACAATATTTCAACAATGCGACAGGTAATGCAAACGATTGAAACAGGCACCGCATTGCCAACCCTAATCCCAGAAATCCTTCAAAATTATGAGAGTGGAGTGCAAGTAGTAATTGGCGGTGAGAACCGCTTTGACGATATGCGTTTGCTGAGCGTAGTTCTAGCGCGTTACGGTATTGATGGGCAGGTAATAGGTGTAGTGGGTCTGGTCGGGTCAACCCGAATGGAATATAATCGCTCGATTTCAACGGTGCAATATATTGCACAGCTTATGACTAACCTACTTACTGGACATTCTGGTAATAATTTTATAGGACCGACTTAAAGTATTGGCGGATCAAGTTTCAAATGCGCGGCGAAGGGTTCAATAAAACCCCCACTCGACGCGCTTAATTGTGAGAATAGCAATAATATGCAACCATATACTGATGAGAAAAAAAGAGGGATGAAAATGGAAGAAACAACCAAACAAACCAATCAGGAAACAAATGGCACAATTGAAGCAATCACCGAAAACAATGTTCGTACAGTAGAAGAATTAGAAACGCTGCTAGTGGTAGAACAAAAGAAAGCGGCTGAGTTGGCAGATAACTGGAAACGTTCTCTGGCTGATTTCCAAAATCTAAAGCGACGCACCGAAATCGAACGTGCTAATATAAATGCTGATGTAAAATCAAGAGTAATAATGCGGCTACTCCCAATAGTTGATGATTTTGAACGGGCGCTTGCCTCCACTCCTGACAATTTGAAAGCTGAGCCGTGGGTTAATGGAGTCAGTTTAATAGAAAAGAAATTAAAAACGCTGCTTGAGCAAGAAGGCATCAGTTCATTTGATGCGAAAAACGCAGATTTTGACCCTCGATACCATGATGCCGTTCAGAGAGATGAAGACGGAGAAGGCGATAAAGATATAGTAACCGAGGTTTATCAAAAAGGTTATATGATGGGTGACAGAGTGCTTAGACCCGCGGCAGTTAAAGTAGGAAGGGGCTAAGAAATCTTCTCTATATCTCGATTCCCCTTGACGGAGTACGCAGTTTTGATTAAACTGAACTTAAGAAAAAGACAGGTATATTAATGGCTTCAAAACGTGATTTCTACGAAATACTGGGAGTTTCCCGGTCAGCAACCGAAGATGAGATTAAAAAGGCTTATCGCCGCTTGGCAATGAAGTTTCATCCTGATGTAAATAAAGAAGCGGATGCTGAAGAAAAATTCAAAGAAGTCAAAGAGGCATACGAAGTCCTTAGTGACGCTAAAAAACGTGCCACTTACGACCAGTTTGGTCACGCCGGTATGTCTGGGGCAGGCGCTAACCCCTTTGAAGGTTTTGGCGGTATGGGTGGGTTCAGCGACATATTTGAGCAATTTTTTGGCGGGGCAGGTGGTCCCGGAGGGGCGCGGCGTGCCAGCCCGCAAAGGGGCGCAGACTTAAAAACCACCATCACCCTTGAATTTGAAGAAGCAGTTTTTGGTGCCGAAAAAGAAATTGAGATTGCACGTTTCGACACATGCGCTCATTGCAAGGGTAGCAAAAGCGAACCGGGGGTTGAAACCACTAAATGCTCTAATTGCAACGGTTCAGGAGAAGTGCGCCGCGTACAGAGCAGTATCTTTGGTCAGTTTGTAAGTGTAACCACTTGTGACCGTTGCAGAGGTGATGGTCGGGTTGTAACCACCCCTTGCAAGGAATGTCGGGGCGAAGGAAGAGTTAAAGTAAGCAAACGCTTGCTGGTAAAAATCCCAGCTGGGATTGACTCCAACTCGCAAATTCGAATAAGCGGAGAAGGTGAAGCAGGTCCTCGTGGTACTTTGCCCGGTAATCTGTTTGTGGGAATAGCAATTAAAGAACATCCTATTTTTAAGAGAGTAGAAGCCCATATAATGGTGGATGTGCCACTCAATTTATGGCAGGCTACTCTGGGTGATAAAATTGAAGTTCCAACAGTGGATGGTCCATTAGAAATAGAAGTTAAACCCGGTACGCAACATGGGGATATTATCCGGCTAAAAGAGCGGGGAGTGCCATTGTTGCGGGGAAACGGGCGGGGAGACCAAATTATTACTTTTAAAATAATAGTGCCGCGAAAACTTAGCGAAGAACAACGTCAGCTACTTCAACAAATGGCGCGTACTATGCCACGCGAACAAATCGGCAAAGAATCACAGCGCGACAAAGATGATAAAGGCGGATTCTTTGGACGATTCAGGGTTGGGTCATAGCAGTAGCAGCGGAAAGTTTATAACTACTATTAATTTCAATGCAGCAAATCGTTTGAACTAAAGAGGTAGCACCTCTATGTCAGTAATGGCTTTAATTGGCGGACAATGGGGCGAAGAAGGCAAGGGTAAATTTATCGAAATTCTGGCTGAGCAAGCCAAAGTTGTAGTGCGTTATAGCGGTGGGGGACATATACGGCAGCCCATAATAAACGAGCAGGGTCGTTTTAATCTTCAATTTATTCCACGCAGTATATTCAACAATAAGGTAATCACGATACTTGGTGCGGGTATGGTTCTCGATCCTAAACGGGTTGTAGAAGAGATGGAAGCCCTTGCGAGTAACGGAGTTAATCTTAAAAGGCTTTTTATCAGTGAGCAGTCTCACTTGATAATGCCTTATCATCCTTTATTTGAAGAACAAGAGCGCAGAGTTTATGGAACTCCTATTATTGATACCCTAGGTTCAGGTCTGGGACCCGCCTATGCCGACAAAGTTAGCCGAATAGGAATAAGAGTTGGCGACCTGATTCAGGAAGAACAGTTTTTATCACGCTTGAGCAAAACACTCACTGTTAAGAACGACATACTGACCAAGGTTTATAAACAAGAACCTCTAAATCTACGTGAAATCTACCAGCAATATCTCAGTTATGGGCGAGCAATGCGCGAACGTATCTTTGACACTCGCCTAATTCTCCAAAAAGCAGTTGAAGATAATCACACAATAATTCTGGAGAGCGATCAAGGTTCGATGCTAGACCTTGATTTTGGGTCATATCCGTATGTTTCCAACGCTTCACCAACAGTCGGTGCCGCATGTATTGGGTGTGGGCTTCCACCTACAGTCATAAAAGCATCGCTGGGTGTCTTTAGCGCTTACATAGTTCGTTCTCAGACCGGACCCTTCCCAACCGAAATGACAAAAGAAGAAGGCTCGCCATTGGTAAGCTTTCGTAGTCAGGACAACAGTCGAGGTGGGCGCAGAGCTACTAATCCGATTACAGGTGAGAAATACCGTCGCTATGGCTGGTTCGATACAGTCGCGGCGCGTTTTGTAGCACAGCTAAATGGCTTAACCTCTCTAGCCATTACCAACCTAGATGCGCTGGATACTTTCAAAACCGTTAAGATTTGTACAGAGTATCAGGTATATGATACCAACGTGCGAAGATTTCCCTCTGATATTGCAACACTTAAAGTAGCTACCCCCGTTTATGAAGAATTGCCGGGCTGGGAATCTCCCACTGCACATATAAAGAACTACGAGGAATTACCGATTAATTGTCAGAATTTCATAAAGCGGATCGGAATGTTAGTGGGGGTTAACGTTGATATAGTTTCTACCGGACCGGATCAAAAAGATACTATTGTGCTACGTGACCCTTTGAGAGCGGTAAATATAAGCCGAGTTATGGGGAACTACGGATAAAAAAACTGGTCCCCTCACTCAAAGGACCAGCTTTGGCTTGTTGGATTCACTTACTCACTGTCACTAACTATATTGACTTGCTCACCTATCTAACCTGCCAAGCTCACCGCTTTCGCGATCGGCAGCAACCAATATAAAGCAGTATTACAATAAATACAACTTCACTAGTCTCTACCTGTTCAAGCCATCTCAGTCAAATAAGTTAAGGATGTATCTAATTAAGATTGTGTTTGCCGCCAATTCTCGGATTAGGATAGAAAATCTGTACCCGAGAATTAGCAGTGTTTTACTAAGCTCGTTGCCTTACTTAATAGCAATAGCAGCGTTCGGACTCAAGGAGACTGAACCATCTTCAGGCTCAAAGAACACATCAAACGGTGTAATATTGCCACGGGCAATTGTGTTAACGAAACCTAAATAACTACCACCCTGGAACAGATAGCTATTTCGCCCAATCTTCTTGCGGAAGGTCGGCTCTGCTTTTTGAATTCGCCATCCATCCGGAGTAGTAAGCGTATAGTTGAACTCCAAGTCCAACGGTATAGGCTGTGCCGGAATACCATGATGCAGAATAGGTATTTGCGGATGATCAATAACCTTAAGCAAATTACCGGCTCGTTCTACACCACTGGGTAATTCAGCTTCAGCAGCTACACGGATACTGGCACCATCAGTTACAAATTTCGCTTTAACGTAGGCTTCGCGACCTTTCAGTTGCGACACCGGGAATAAGCGAGTCCAGTAGGTAATGCTGTCCACCTGACCAGTACCGCTTGTAACGAAGGATACACGGCTAAGGGTTTTACCCTCACTAGCACTCAGGGTACGAACCTGAATATCCTCATACAATTGACCGGTGAGGTCAGCAGTACTCCATAGAGGACCAAAGAATACAGTCTTGGTTAAGACATCGTTGTTCTTGGCAGTCACAGTGCGAACTTGCTCCCACGCCTCGCGAGCGATCTGGGTATCAAGCGCAATACGCGCAGTAACATCATGGAACAAGCGACCACCGATATAGGTCTGAGATCGGGTCAGGTTTAGGCTGCTATCGGGAACATAAGTTTCTCGCCGAACTGTGCCGCGCCACTCAAATGGATGTATGAAATCGCCTACGATAATGCGCCCGTAGCCCTTACTCTCACGGGTTTTATCATCAAGATCCGTGATAAGTGCGTTTATTTCCAAGCCCTTCTTAACGCCCTCCACCATCGATTCAACTCGAACCGTAATGTCGGAGATGTCGTCACCCTTGGGTCTAGCTCTAAACTCTATCTCGGATTCGAGTGGGAGTTTGGGTACTGCCGCTGGGCAACCTATAGTAGCACGGGCTGTAATGTTAGCCCACCAATCGTTATCGTAGCGGCAGCGCCAATCGGCCAGACCCTTCCCTTGCTCTGCCCTTCCTTCAAGGAATGCTGGCATACGGGAATCCTCCTTCTAAAAATACTTGTGGCTTGTCAGTTGTCAATAGCCGCGTCGCCAGCAGTTTGCTTACGATTGCTACCCACTGACGACTGATAGGTTAACTAAAGGGCAGACTGCATTTCGCCTTGGTTTCACTTGGTTGGCGTGCCACTCGTCTGCTGTTTCACATAAAGCATAATATCTACTGCTTGTTGAGGCAAAGGAATGCCGGAAGGCATATTTCCATGCCCTAGTAAGATAAACTTCACTACGTTCGCATCATTTACTGGTGTGCCATTGAAAAGGAAAGCGGTTTGGTAAAGATCACCTAACCACGCGCCGTGACTAGAGACGGTCGGGGGACCATAATGACAACCAACACAAATGCGATTATAGTTAGCCTGTCCACGGGCAAGTGCGCTTTTCAGCTCATCTTCCCCCTGTTTTCCTTGGGTCTTCCACGCTTCTACATACGCAATCTTTGTACCATCAGTGGATAACTGGATCTTGGCATAAGTAGGACCACCCGCTTCTAAAGCTGTCTGCTGGGTGCGCCCGTTATAGTCACCTGCTACCAGAAATCCGAGGAAAAAAAGCAGGATCGCCCCGATGATAATACCACTGAACCAGACAGTGTAAACCACCAGTTGTACACGGGGTTCTCCCAACACCGTCCTAACATTTCTGTTTTGTTTAGGTTGGTAAGCCACTGGTTTTCTCTCCTGTCTAGCTTGACTTGCCGGATACTAGAATACTTAAAAGACTTGATGGGCGTTAAAAAATTAAACGCAAGAAGAATTATTCCTACGTAAGCAAACAGGTATTTACTATTGGGTTTATTCTATTAAAACTGGCTTCAGGGTGCGGTAGTTTTTGCTACACCCTCGATTCTGCGCCTTCTTCGACAAATTTTGAACAATCGGTTTTGTAGTGGCTGCTACTGCGCTTATCTCAACTTAGTCATAAATTATAATAGAAGTCTCATTTTTTTCAATAGAGAGGGTTCCCTATGCTTAAAGTTAATGAAACCATTGCTGCATCTACCGGGTTACTCACCTCAAAAGCGCTTGATTACATTGAGAGCCTTAAAAGAGAATTACAACAGCCGCGTCTGAAAGCTAAACGCCGCGCTGAGATAGAAGAAGACCTTGCCAAAATTGCGGCGGGGAAGTTTGTGGAAATCAACGGGGTTAAGCACTTTATAATGGATGAAGGCCCTGCCGATGGTGAAGCAATTATCTTAGTTCACGGCTGGGATTGTAGTAGTTTCTGGTGGCATGCCATCACAGACAAACTCAACGATAACGGGTATCGCACTATCAATTATGACCTGCGGGGACACGGGTTGAGCGATGAAAACCATCCCGGAAATGATAATTATAGTATCAAAGCATACGTGGAAGATCTCGAAGCTTTACGCCAGTATTTTAAGCTGGAAAAATTCCACATTGCTACTTTTTCGTTAGGTTCTGTTATTGCAGTGTCGTATGCCGCAAAATATCCTGAACATGTTGCCTCCTTGACTGCTTTTAATTTTGGTTTGTTCCGTTATAATCCAATTGTGGTCAAGGTTATGCCTATAGCACTTAGCACTGTTTTCAGTAGAGTATTGCGCCCTGTTGGTCCCAAAAGTTGGCGCTTCGTTTACTATTACGCTCGTCTAACCCTTACTAAAAATCCGGTGGATAAGCGCGATATTCTATATGGGCTACTCAGCCTACGAGATTGCTCGTTTCGTACTTCTTATAATAGTGCCCGCGACATCATGTCAAAGCCGGTGCTAGACGAGTTGCCCCTTTGGTGTACAGCAGTTAAAGCTCCCACTTTGCTGGTGCCGGGTTCGCATGACCGGGTTATTGGCAAAAAGAATGCTAAAGCGCTGGCAAATCTGATTCCAAATCTTACTTACTTTGAAATGCCCAAGTGCGGACATTTAATCCTAGCAGAATTGCCAAATCAAGTTGTCGAATTGATGAAAATGCACTTAGGGAAAAATTCAATGAGGAAAGATAGCGAAATTTTGGCGCACACCGAGAACTAAATCTTTTTAGAAAAATATTTCAAATGAAAAAGGCGAGCGCAATGCCCGCCTTTTTTCGTTTACCAAGCCCATGATCAGGATCGAACTGATGACCTCATTCTTACCAAGAATGTGCTCTACCGACTGAGCTACATGGGCAATGCCTGGAGTGGGAGTCGAACCCACACGGGTGATTAGCCCAACGGTTTTTGAGACCGCCGCGTCTGCCATTCCGCCACCCAGGCGCAACTACAGTATAATAACAAAATTGAGCTTATTTTGCAACTCGATTGCGTTAACCGTCATCATTAAGTAAAATCCGATATGTAAAGTGCCTATTTCATCTGAACAGGAGAAAGATTATGAGCGCTGATACCAGAAACGCCCCTGATAAAGTCCCTCCAAGTATCACCACAGCCGATACTCCGAATACTTTCCAACCGGATGAGGAAAGTACCCCTATGCCGCTAACCTCTGCGGTGGTAGAGGCGGCAGGCAGTAATACGGGTTCTATGCAAACTTTCGGTTTGGATAAATCTCAGTTTGCGCTGGACAGAATAAATTATTACCGCAGTCAGGTGGGCGTAGCAGCAGCAACGATGAACCAACCGTTACAGCAAGCGGCAACATCTCATGTTAATTATTACAATTTGAATGGGTCGGGGAATTATTCCATTCACGAAGAAATAGCCACTAATCAAGGGTTTTCGGGTAAAGACTTCTTTGCCCGTGCTGCTAAATTTAGTTATGTAAACCCGGATTGCACCAATGAAAACATTGATACAATTGCCGACCCTTTGCAAGCGATCGAACGTTTGATGAACACCTTGAACCATCGCATCCCCTTGCTTGACCCTGCTTACCCAGATGTTGGGATTGCTTACGGCGCCAAACCGGATGGTACAAACCCGATTTCAGTCATAGACTTCGGAATGCCTGTCTGGAAAACCAGCTTCCAGCCTCAGTTTATAATCTGGCCCCCTAATGGCAGTAGTGGATTCTATCGCAGTTATCGCGGAGAAAGTCCCGATATGTTCAAACGTGCCGGACTAAATCCAGCTTACCCTATCGGAAATCCGATTACGGTTACTTACCGAGGCTCAGAAAAAATTGTATATGACCCCAATGGTATGAGCCTAAAAGATTCGAGCGGCAAGGAAGTACCAAGTTACAAACTGGCGGATTTGAACTCGTTCTGGACTGCCCGTAATAGTGCCGCAATTTCCTCAATTCAGCCACTTGCACCGGATACCACTCTTACGGTCAGTTTTACATTTAGTATCAACGGTGGCGCACCCCAAATGTTAAGTTGGTCATTCAGCACTAGTGCCTTGAACATTATCCAGCCCAAAGCTGGTTTGAGCAACGCCGATATTTCGGTGCGGAATCTGTGGCAAAACACCGATGCGCCGGTAGCAACAGGTAAAGTCAAGAGAAGTTGGTTATACGGACCTGAAATTTTTGATGCTAGATATGAACCCTACAAAGAAGCGCCGGGCGGTAATCGGCTGGTCTATTATCTGGATAAAGCCCGGTTGGAAATCAATAATCCAGCAGGAGATCGCAATAGCAAGTGGTTTGTAACCAGTGGCTTGCTCACCCGCGAATTGGTAGGAGGATTCGTACAGGTTGGAGACAGTAGCTATGAACAACGCAGTTCGGCGCAAATACCGGTTGCGGGAGACCCAGCCGCATCCAATCCTAATGCCCCTACTTATGCCTCATTTGCTATGATAACATCGCTCAACAATGACAAGCGCATCTCAGACCGTACCGGGCAAGCCGTTCTTGAAATTATTGCTAAAGACGGCTCGGTGCAAAAATTGGCAAACGCGCCTGCCCCAGTAATTTGCAAACAATATGACAAAACACTAGGGCATAATATTGCGGATGTACTTCTAACCTATATGAACAGCATAACCGGAGGATGGGTCTTTGTATTGGGTTATCCAATTACCGACCCTTACTGGACAGTCACAAAATTAGCTGGAACTAACGCATACGTACTGGTACAATTATTTGAACGCCGTGCGCTTACTTATACACCCTCAAATCCGATGGACTGGCGGGTAGAAATGGGTAACATAGGACGGCATTATTTTAGCTGGCGTTACAATCAGTAGCTTATGTTATTTAGGACACAGGTTACTGCCCTAAAAACGTTTCTTGTAACAGCCATGATGTTAGCAAAAGCAATACGAGAATAGTTATTTCTATATGCTATAATGTAATCTGTAGAAATTGCCGAAAAACCGGGTTGTTTTGTTTTTATAATGCCCTGATTGAGTATAAATGTTAATTAGTAATTACAGGTGGATTTGTGTTCAAAACTCTTAAAAATTTAATTACAGGTGGCGATAGTACCGATAAAGAATTGCGTAAATTAGAGCAAATCGCCAGCAAAGTTATAAATGAATATGATGGAAAATTTTCAAAACTTAGTGATGAAGAGCTTCGTGCCAAAACTGACCAATTCAAAGAAAGATTAAATGCTGGGGAAAGTCTGGAAGATATTTTGCCGGAAGCTTTCGCAACAGTACGCGAGGCGGCATGGAGAACCCGTCGCCAGAAGCACTTCAAAGTGCAATTAATGGGTGGTCAAGTATTGCATCTGGGCAAAATTGCTGAGATGAAAACTGGTGAAGGTAAAACGCTGGTGGCAACCCTTGCTGCCTATTTAAACGCGCTTGAAGGTCTGGGCGTTCACGTAATTACTGTAAACGATTACCTTGCAAAACGTGATACCCAATGGATGGGACCGATTTATCATGCTCTAGGACTCTCTGTAGCAGTTATCCAGAGCAATGGCGGCAATCCCAACCGCCCTTCCGCCTACATGCTCGACCCATCCTTCCGCGATGCAGTTGACCCATCCCTGAACTTCTTAGTGCCAGTATCACGCCATGCTGCCTATAGAGCAGATATTACCTATGGAACCAATAACGAGTTTGGCTTTGATTATCTGCGTGATAATATGGCACGTAGCGCAGAGGAATACGTACAGCGCGAATTGCATTACGCGATTGTGGACGAAGTAGATAATATTCTGATTGACGAAGCACGAACCCCGCTTATTATCAGCGGACCGGCAGGCAAAGCCGATGATAATTATTACAAATTCGCCGATATTTTGCGCCAATTGCGGGAAGGCGAAGACAGAGATTACACCATCAAAGAAAAAGAACGGGTTGTGAACTTGACCGAATTCGGTCTAGAGCGATTAGAGCGTATGCTCAATATCCCGCCCTATGAAAGCGTCTATGATGATAAATGGAGCAAATATACCCAATATCTTGATAACGCTCTCAAAGCGAAAGCCTTATATCAACGCGACCGTGAGTATATTGTGCGAGATGGGCAAGTTATTATCGTAGATGAGTTCACCGGACGCTTGATGGAAGGTAGGCGTTACGAAGGCGGTTTGCACCAAGCAATTGAAGCCAAAGAGAAAGTACGCATACAGCAGGAAAACCTCACCTATGCCACCATTACGCTCCAAAACTATTTCCGTATGTACGACAAACTCTCAGGTATGACCGGTACTGCGCTAACGGAGTCGGAAGAATTCTACAAAATTTATAGGCTTGATGTAGTACCAATCCCCACGAATAAAGAGATGAAGCGAACAGACGAAAACGATATGGTTTTCAAGAGCGAAAAATCCAAATACGAAGCAGTGGTGGAAGAAATCGAGGAAATGTACAAATTGGGTCGTCCCGTATTGGTCGGTACAACCAGCGTAGAAAAATCTGAAGTGCTGGCAAACCTTTTGCAGCGACACAAAATTCCTCACAATGTTCTGAACGCAAAATTGCATGAAAAGGAAGCTGCAATCGTCACACAAGCCGGAAGACCCGGTGCGATTACAATCGCAACCAATATGGCGGGACGCGGCACCGATATTATTCTGGGCGGTTCTCCTGAAAGCTATTTGCAAGATGAATTGGAGAAGCGCGGCTTAAAGGCGGAAGACAAAGGCTCAGAAATATATGCGGAAGCAGAAAAAGAAGCCCAAAAACATTGGGAAGAAGCCCATGAACGAGTTATTACTGCTGGTGGGTTGCACATTATAGGTACTGAGCGGCACGAGTCGCGCCGTATTGATAATCAGTTGCGCGGTCGTGCCGGACGACAAGGCGACCCGGGTAGCACCCGTTTCTATATCTCGCTGGAAGATGAACTGATGCGCCGTTTTGGTTCAGACCGCATCAAAGGACTGTTGGAACGCTTTAACTTTGAGGATGACCAACCGATTGACTTTGGTATGGTAGGCAAGTTAGTAGAGCAAGCGCAAACTAAAGTTGAAGGTATGAACTTCGACTTCCGAAAGCATTTGGTGGAGTTCGATGATGTAATGAACAAACAGCGCGAGTCGATTTATGATGACCGCCATCGCATTCTCACCAGTGAAGACCTGCGAGAACAGATTAGCACCTTGATTAAGGGTCGCCTTGATGAAATTGTAGAAGAGCATACCCCCGGAGATCCGCACGAATGGGATGTGGCAAACCTGTTCCGCAACCTTGGTCTGATGCTTCGTAGTAGCGCTATCAAGTTTGATCGCCAGCCGCATGACGAAGAAGATCAAAAACAAATGGTACTTGAAGCCCTTGAAAAAGAGTTCAATATAAGCGCACACGATTTTGAGAATAAAAATCGCGATGAAATAGATGAACTTGTCTCAGCAATGCTTGACCACGCCTATAATGAGAAACTAGAAAGGCTCGGCGAAGAGAGCATGATATTGTTCGAGCGGCTAGTATTGGTACAGGTATATGACGATAACTGGGTAAATTACCTGACCCCGCTCGAAGAGTTACGGCGCGGTATTGGGCTGAGGGCGTATGGACAGCGCGATCCGTTGCAGGAATACCGCCGTGCCGCATTCCAGTTCTGGAACGAATTGCAAATTAATATCAAGCGTGATATTGCGGAAAAGTTCTTCGCTTATGAACTACAACGGGCTGCTCCTCCACCCCCCCCGATGCAAACCAATGCTCCTGAAGAGTCCGCTGATAACGGTAAGGCTAAACCTACGTCTGCCAAATCAAAAAAAACAGGTCCGAACGAACCTTGCCCTTGTGGTAGCGGTAAAAAATATAAGAAATGTCACGGGGCAGTTACAGCGATGCGCTAGAAATAGTTATTATTATCCGGTTAGAGGAAATTGAACGCTTTTCCTTTGACCGGAATAAAATAATATAGCAGTTGTAAAGTAGTAAAGGGTCAGATATGTCTCAACAAGATTTAAATTCCGGTTCGCAGCAGCCGAACGAGGCAACCCCACAACTCGTTGCACATATGGATGATTACCGTGCGCTAGTCAAAATTGCTTGTTTATTAAGCTCAGAACCTGATTTGGATAATCTGCTTAATCTGATTATTGACACTAGCAATAGCTTGCTGAACGCAGACCGCAGTAGCCTTTTCCTCATAGATTATGAAACTAACGAACTTTATAGCAAAATTGCGTTGGGAACTTTAAACGAAATCCGGGTGAAAATCGGCTCAGGGCTGGCGGGGACTGTAGCTAAAACAGGTGAAATTATAAACCTGCGAGATGCACAAAATGACCCGCGCCAGCAAAAAAGAATTTCCAGTGAACAGGCTTATATACCTCATACCATGCTTACTGTGCCAATGCGTAACCATTCCGGAAAAATTATAGGGGTAATCCAAACTATAAATAAAAAAACCGGAAGCTTCAATGAGCGCGATGAAGAGGTTTCACTGGCATTCGCTTCACTTGCGGCAGTTGCAATCGAAAATGCTACAATGCGGCGCGACATAGAGTTAATGTTCAAAAGCTTCATCGAAACTATGGCAGATACCATAGACCTTAAAAGCCCACAAACAGCCGGGCATAGTCGCCGGGTTGCCTTCTATGCCGCCGAAATCTCCCGTGAGCTTAATTTACCTAAAGAAAATATTGAGCTTATCCGCATGGCTGGATTGCTCCACGATTACGGGAAAATTGGCGTGCCGGAAGTGGTCTTGAAAAAGCAGGGTAGACTCACTGAAGAAGAGTGGGGCTTTATGCGCCAACATGTATCCATTACCGAGGAAATTCTAAAAAGGCTGTATTTGATTGGAGAACTCAAACGATTACCTAGTATAACCGGGCAGCACCATGAAAGGGTTAACGGCACTGGATATCCGAATGGTTTATTGAGTGAAGCTATTCACCTAGAAGCTAAAATCTTAGCAGTATCTGATGTTTATGATGCTCTAACAATAAGGCGCTATTACCGAGAACCTATGACCCATATTGACGCGCTTAACTACCTTCGCACGCTGATTGGTATCGAATTTGAAGGCGAATGTGTAGAAGCTCTAGTGCGGGTGGTAGAGCGCGTTGGTGCGCCTCAAAACCCTTATGAGGATACTGCCCTGCAATTCGGTAGCACGCCTGCCGAAACATTAGCACCCGATTTATCACGCTTTCTGCAATAAAAAGCAGTTTCAGTGGCACATTGCAGCCGCTTGCTATAAATTTTGCGCCTCTTTTCGGATGAAATGATGCTTAAACTTACTTTTAAAATAA
>NZ_JBAXHI010000029.1:0-52809 GCF_037138995.1 Candidatus Chlorohelix sp.
CGTCACAGTTCAATACCGTGGTGACGCAAACAACGAAGACGGCCTGCTTGGCTTTGCTTCTCCTTCCTCCAAGGATGCGGCGTTCGAGAAGAGTAAAAATACTCAAGACAATTGGGCATATGGGTACGGCTCAACTGTAACGATTGACGACGAAGACAACTGCACCGTAACTGGTGGCGGTACCCGTGGGGGTTATGGCGGCGGTGGCGATCGTGGGGGTTACGGCGGCGGCGACCGTGGAGGTCGTTACTAGAAATTAAAAAAAGAGGAGGGTTCTAAATGCCCTCCTCTTTTTTGGTTCAAAATTTTAGAGTTTAATCCAGAGCTATCTGGCGGTCTCCTGTGACAAAATGCCGCAGTATTTTGCTGTCAAAGGGGAAAGCCAATTCAGGTAACTCATTCAAACTGAAAAAAGCCAGTTCGCTTACTTCATCAAGTTGGGGAGTCATATCAAGAATAGAGCTTACTACCTCAGCCCGGTAAACTATCAGAATAATTGGGTTATTATTATCGCTGTAAACACCCAATAAAGCTGTTAAGGTCACATCTAGATTGGTTTCTTCTTTTACTTCGCGGAGGGCGGCTTCTTCGACTTTTTCGCACCGCTCAACGTACCCACTGAGAAAACTCCATTTGCCTAAGCAGGGATTAATATTGCGCTTGCCGAGCAAAACTTTACCGCCATATTCTACCAGCGCCACCACTACTACTTTTGGGTCTTGAAATACTATATAGCCACACATCGGACAGGTTGGGCGGGTTACGCCAAAGCTCAACATGGTTTCCAGTGAAGTAGCACACATCGGGCAAAATTTCATGGCAGCCTACGCGCTCCCCTCTTTGGGTTGCACTACATTTTTACCCAAATTGCTCAAGATTTCTTCCGCGCCATTAGTTATCCGTTCTAATAACTCTTGCACGGTGGGTATATCATGTATCAATCCGACAACTTGCCCTGCCCACACAAAGCCTTCATCCATCTCACCGGATACCGCCGCATGTTTATTTACTTCTCCAGAGATAAAGGGTAGTAATTGGTCAAGGCTAGGATTGGTTGCTTCCAATTTTATTATATCTTGTGATACCTTACCCCTTAACGCTCTGCCTGGTCGTCCTATAGAACGTTCAATAATTTCGGTGTCAGTTTCGCGAGCAGCCACAAGCGCTTCTTTGTAGTTCTGATGAGCAATACACTCGCTGGTAGCAACAAAGCGCGTTCCCATCTCAATGCCAGCCGCACCAAGCGCAAGCGCAGCCGCCAAACCTCGCGCATCACCGATACCGCCGCTTGCCAATACCGGGATTTTTACCGCATCCACTACTCTTGGAACCAGCACTAATGTGCCGATATCCTCGCGCCCCAAATGACCGCCACCCTCGTAGCCTACCGCAATCACACAATGCGCTCCCAAACTTTCGGCTTTCTGTGCAGCACGAATACCTGCCACCAGTACCAGAATTTTCACCTCATCTGCAAGCCCGGCATTACGCACATGCTGAATCATTGTTTCGGGATTTCCGGCGGTAATACTTATGCAACGTACCCCTTCTTCCAACGCCACATCGAGAAGGTCAAACATAGGGCGATGTCCAAGCGCAAAATTAATGGCAAAGGGTTTGCTAGTAAGTCTCTTACATAAACGTACTTCTTCTCTGAAAGAAATCGGGTCAGGAAAAGCCGCCGCGGTTATTTGTCCCAAGCCACCCGCGTTAGAAACGGCGGCGGCAAGTTTGGCAAGCGCAAGATGTTGCAACCCGCCCTGTACTATAGGTTTCTCAACTCCAAAAAGCTCTGTAAATTGTGTTTTCAAGATATATTCTCCGGCAATTTTAAAAGGCGCAGACATTCTACGCCCTTACTTTACAGTATTCTGGTAGTTTTTTTCAAATCAGCTAGTGGCTTGCACTATATATTTCATGAAAGCCGATTCGGGTACAGACCCTTCAAACTGAAGCAGGTTGTTCACTACGGTTTTGGGAACGCCATACACATAGTATTGCTGCGAAAATTCCATAAATTCGTTAGCTTCGACCACTTCTGCCTTAAAATTGGGATTCAACATTGCCATTTGGTGCGCCATACTGGCGGCGGGTGGGCAATGCGGTCAGGTAGGGGTTACAAAAATCAGCAAAGAAACAGGTTGGCTCATTTGCTCTACTTGTTCCTGTGCTTTCTGGCTCAATTCGGCTTTTCCACCGGACAGCGATATTAGATTCTCAACCAATGTGCCGAACTCGTAACCGCTTGGCATCCCATAATAATGGGACTTACCCTTGAGGGTAGCGGCTTTGTAAGCCAGCGCAGGGAGCATGCCGGGTTGAATCCCTTCCAGATTAGCGGTTGCTTCACCTTCAGGTGTTTCCATATCATGCAGTACAAACCGGATTTTCCCTTCGGAAACTTCGGATAGTTCAGTTAATAGCTGACGAGTTATCCGGCAGGCTTCTTCCTCAACTACCTCGAATTCTTCGCCGTTATCCTTGATTTCCTCAGCAGAGGTATGATAACTTCCAAGCGTGTAAAGCTCTATAGTCACAGGGTCTTTTAGCTCATCGGCAAATCGTTTTATTAGAAAAGCCCGATTCTCTTCTGATATAAGCTTCATATTATATGAGACCTTTCTTATATATATAAGGGTTTATATCACCAGCCTAATAATAAAGCAGTACATGCAATAGCGCAAACAAATTTTTTAAATCTCAAGAGTGGCTATTATTAATCTCGCCTCTCGCGCGTGCTGCTTGTAGTTCCTTTATAGCAGCCTGTCCACGTTCGTCCAAAGCTTTCTTCCATTTGTCACGGTACGGTCTCAAATGTTCCACCAGCGTTTCGGCAACTGCTAGGTTCCTATACCACTTGGCATCCGCCGGAACTAGCCACCAAGGGGCATGCTCTGTACTACAACGGCTCAGGGCTTCTTCATAGTGTCGCTGATACTTGTCCCATAACTCGCGCTCTTTATAATCCGCTACCGACATCTTCCAACTTTTTGCCGGATTCAATTCACGCTCTTTAAGACGCGCCAATTGCTCTTTCTTTGAAATATGCAGGAAAAATTTCAGGATTATCGTACCGGAGTCGGCAAGCAAACGCTCGAAATTATTGATATGTTCATAATTCTTTTCAACCACTTCTTCTGGTTTAAGCCCATGCACCGGCACTACCAGCACATCCTCGTAATGGCTGCGATTGAAAATCCCGATAACGCCTTTTTGGGGCGTTTCCAGATGAATCCGCCACAGAAAATCATGCGCCTGTTCGTTGGCGGTAGGCACTTTAAAACTGATTACCCGGCAGCCTTGCGGATTCAAGGTACTCATCACATGGCGTATAGTACCATCCTTGCCGCTGGTATCCATGCCTTGCAAAACTACCAGCACACTATGAGAACCGCTGGCAATCAATAATTCCTGAAGCTCTTCCAGTTCTGCGCTATATTTGGCAAAATGCGCGGCAGCATCTTCCTTGTTCAACCCGGAGGTAAAATTCGGGTCGTAATCATGCAACTTGATTTTCTCGCCCGCTTTAATCTTGAAAGCATAATCGCTCTGATTATTAATTCCCATTGATTTTGTACTCTCCAAGCTAAATTTATTAATTCCACTTATTGGGAGTGCCTATTTTAGGAAATGTGACTTTTAGTTCTGCCACATTTTTTAGGTGGCTTAGCAGAAGCAAAAAGGCTTTTAAGACTTATTTCCTCTGCCTTATTAGGCACTCCCCCAGTAATTACTTTGATTATTCGATTGCGCCTGCCATAAAGAGCAATCGGCGCAGAATCGGGGTTAGTTGGCTGGCAGCGGTCGGTCCCGGCAACAAGGGCAATTGCCCGAAGCGATATTCGTCATGCTCTAGCCGGTTTGGGAAATCGGGGAATATCGCCCATGCAGCAACTACCGCCCGCGCTGGAGTGCCGGAAAGCACATCGGAGTGGGTGAAATCGCGAATACTATCGCGGTATTGATATTTGGCGTAAAGAGTGCGTGAGTCGCGGCTATATGTTGCATCAAAGATAATAATGCGTGGTACACGCTCATCTTCACTGAAAATTTCGATGGCAATATCCGGGCGACGCTTAGTAGAGCCGAAGCCTTGGGGCGAGTAGTAGCCGTAGTATAAAGGTCCATCGCTTGGCAATTGATCTTCGCGTCCTCGATACTCCCTGTCATAATATATCACCACCCGCTTGCCCAATGAGGATAATAATTCCATAGAACCGCCACTATTTAGGATATAGTTAAAGCGGGTATTCTTGCTCAAAATTGAATTGAGGTTAACAGGTCGCCCCTCTTTGGCAATAACCGTAAAACCCAAACGCTCCACCATCGTTTGCAAAATTATTACAGTAGTCCAATATTCGTAAAGTTGGTTAACGCTGCTGAGACGCAAGCCTCGATCCATCCGTTCCAAACCAACGGTGCTGGCAGAAAGATTCATATCTTTGTCTAGGGCGCTTTCAATCAGGCGAATTTGCCGATAATAGCGATTTTCACGCAGCACCACACTAGAGCGACGTTTACCGGGCGGCGGTAAATCTTCTAGAAAAGTGCTGGTTAGCGAATCTTCAAGTCGTTTGTGCATCCGGTGTAAGTCTTTGATATAGCTCTGATTGGTTTGTATTCGGGCAGCCAACAGGGCGTTGCGGGTGCGGCTACTGCGCTCTTGCTCTCGTTTCGCCGATATAATTTCTTCCATAAGCTGCTTCTCAATCATTTTCATGAGTTCTACCAACTTATGCACCACCATCTTCAGGAATCTATTCTCATAGGTATCAAAAGACTCTTCGAGACGTGGCACGGGTAGGCGGTTTGGCAAAGCTCTGACGGATGGTTCTTTACTTTTTTTGTGGGTGGCATTGTAGCGGTCTTGCATCTTCTTGAGCTTTTCCTGCCATGCTGCTACCGGTACCGGAGAGGTGGGCGGGATATGCAATTTCTGGGCAGCATCAGATTTAGGCAGAAGCGGCTCAGTTTCTGGCAAGTCAATAGCCCGCTCGTCTGGAATTGCGATTGGACTCCAACTTGCCCCGCTACGAGCAGCAAGTTGCAGCGAGCTATATGTCAGGGAACGCATAGCGCTGGCTGGCTCAATCGAGATATAGCGGCGCAATTCGCGATGTGGGCAGTCGAGGATTAGCGGCAACACCCCGATTAACCGATCGTAATGCACTTTCACTACTTCATAGCGTACTGCGGCGGGGCTTTTCCCACTGGTTAGCACCGCAATTTCATGGGTGCGCCCACGCTCGCTGTACAGCACCTTTTCATTCTGCTCTCGCAATTCATCGCGCATATACTCATAGTGTTGTTCAGCTAGGCGCGATACCTGAAACAAGATGTTGGCAGTAAAACCCGGCACCGGAATGCCGCGATATAGCAAAGTTACGCTACAATCTCCGGCGTATTGTTCCTCTTGCATGCGCTGTTGCCACTCGCGAGTGCTGACCTTGTTATTGGCGCGGCGCGTATTCCAATGTACTGGAATGCCCTGCGTGACTTCATCCCTTTCCAGTTCAAGGGTAATGGCATAAATATCAAGCGGGAGGTCACTGGTATCAATTTCAAACTCAAGACGCTCCCGCTCGCTCAACACCACTTCGCTGCGCCAATGCAAGCTGCGGCGATTGACCGTCACCCTGATTCGCGAGAGCATTTCGATTTCAAAATCGCTCAAACCGCTTGCTATAAAAGGCTGATTTGAGGAAGAGTTTAAACCTGAAGATGCCATAATTTACAACTGCCCTATAACTATTTCTTCTTCTTGTAGCCGGGCGATTAGCTCATTCACCATTTCACTGCTGCGCTCGAAAAGCGGGCGATCTGTTTCGGCGTTGCGCGTTTCCTGATCAAAATAGGTGTTGAGCTTTTCAAGCATAGAAGTTTGGCGGTTGTGGTCGCTGCTTACTTCCAGTTTAACCAGAATCTTTTGTACTGCTTGAATATCGAGAGCGGCTGGCATTGTGAAATAGCCCGATTGGTAGGCTTCGTTTACCCAATCGAGTATCTCATGTACGGTGCGGTAGCCGAACTGTTGCCCGGCTTCTGCAAGGCGTAGGTTGATTTCTTTGAGATGCGTGCCGACGAAATCGAGCAGCACTTCATCATAATCGCTTCGCAGCAAATCCAGCATATGCCCGATTTCGATTCGGTCAATCTTGATAATATTGGCGCGATCTAGCACCTTCCGGCTAAAGGTATGGGTCGTTTCATCCAGATTGACGGTTCCGGTAATGCAGAGGTTGGGCGGGATATATAAATCTTGCTCAATATCATCATCAGAGCCTTGCGGTTGGTCGTACAGGCGTATTTTACGAAGGTCGCCTTCCACTTCTAAACGGCTCAGGAAGTCGCTGAAGTAATATTCGGCACGCGCTAGGTTCATTTCATCCAGACACACGAAATATTTGCGGGCGTTCTTACCGTTCCGCCGCCACTCGATTGCAGCGTTAGAGACATGGCGGCAAAATTCGGTGGGTATAAAGCGTTTGTTGAGGATGTCGTAGCTACCAAGTAGGCTCTCGTTGCTTTGCCAATCCGGGCGTATCGAAACTAAACAGTATTTGCCGTTCATAGCGTGAGCATATACTTCGGTGAGGCGAGTTTTGCCGCCGCCGGAAACTCCGGTTAAGATTACAAAGGGTTTAGATATTAGGGATATATGATAACGCCAGATTAACTCATCTGGGTAATATAATTTTTCTTCACGCAGGAATTTGATAACCCGTTCCACCTCAACTGCCACAGCCTTGTTAAGACGTTGGGCAGGTGGAGGGGCAACCTGCAAAATAGGCTTGGAACTTCCATTGCCTGCGGTGCTTTTGTGGCGATTAGTATCGTTGCCTTCCCCCACCAAATCAATGATTTTTATGAGCCGATCTACTGTAATATCGCAATGCTCCGCATCAGAAATACGCCCGGCGGTACGCATTTCGCTCGATTTCAATTCATGCTGTTCCTGAATACGTTGTAGAAATGGAATTATAGCGCTACGGTCAATTTTACGGACATATTTACTGAAGGTTTCGCTGCGGACGCTCCGATTCCAGATTGGGGTGCTATCAATAAGGCTGTCGGTGAAACGAACCGAAAGATCTTGCCTGCCAGTGATAAGGTAATGTGGGCGACCTAGCAACATTCCATCTCGGCTATCGCGCCTTTCCACTTTATCAACTACATAAACTCCTACCAGATAATTGAAAATACCTCGATTCGTCCAGAAGAGCATTATATTGCCGGGCGCTATAGTCGAGAGAAATTCACTATATTCATCATCAGCAGGTTTCCAAACTTTGTATTCATCTTTACCAAATAAACCTAAGTCATAACAACGGGATTCCCCTTTTTCACAATACATCTGGCGAAAATATTCAGGAGCGCCGCACAATACTCTTACTGCATTAGGACAAATCGTTCCATCAAATCCGTTTATATGGCGATTTACTTTTAATAGCAAACAATTATCCAGAGTAATATTATAATTCATTCGTGGCGGATGTTTAGTTTCAATCGGTAATTTGGTAATATCTACTGCGCTAAATACCTGCCGCATGGCTTCATTTACCGGTGTTTCGGGTGGGCTTTCATCAATCATATTATTTTCATTACTTTCCTCTATTTGGGTATCGCCTGTTAAAGGCTCATAATCAGAGGCAGTTGTCTCAAATGACATCATGCTACTTCCTTTCAAACCTTTTCCGATTTTCGGTTACACAAATAATTATTTAAAAGGCGCACAAGCGTGCGACACAACTGTGGGATATTTTAGTTCCGCGGGGGACGGTGCCGAAGTATCGGTTTTGCCCTAACCGACAGAGTCATTACTAAAGTTTACCCTTTTAAGGGGGTAAACGCAAGCGTGAAGGGGCAAACCACAGGTCGGCTGCAAGGTCGGCATTTCCATTTCCAGCGCCCGCCCGGAAACTTTAAGAAAATCGTTTTTGTAGGGGCGGTTCGTACCCTGAAAGGGTATGCGTCGTAGTAGGTGCGAACCGCCCTTAGTCCCTTAGTCCGTTGTTCCCTTCCCCAACGCCTTTACCAACCCTACGAAATCACCCCATGCTAATACCTTTGAAAAACGTTTTATAGGGGGCAATTTCTTTCTTGCAACAGCCCTGATAGCCCTACCGCTACCCCCTAGGGGTTTAAGTAGTATAGCAATCAAAACCCATGCGCTAAGACACAATTAGCATGGAAGAAGATAATTGTTGAAAGGCAAAATGAGAAAGAAAAGAGTATAAAACAAAACCGAACAAATGTGTCTGGCGGTAAAGAATATATTAACAAATTGTAATGGTTTTTATTCAGTATATCTATTGACAAGGATACTAAAATTATATAAATTTATTAATATAAAGTAGTTATATACTTCACAACACAGGTAAATAAACTAATTTCGGTAGAGATGGTTATTATTTTCTTGATAACACTATGAACTAATCGCTCCCCCATTACAATCCACTATATTTGTTACTACACCTATAGCATAGGTAAAAAACCTTATCTCTTCATTAAGAATTTGATTTAAATCAGTTTGGGTTGTTAGCTAGTCTGAGAGTTAACGGTCTCAAAGTTAGATTAAGCTTAGTAACTCGTTAAGGGTA
The DNA here is from genome assembly GCF_037138995.1 of Candidatus Chlorohelix sp. NCBI lineage: Bacteria > Bacillati > Chloroflexota > Chloroflexia > Candidatus Chloroheliales > Candidatus Chloroheliaceae > Candidatus Chlorohelix > Candidatus Chlorohelix sp. The sequence continues at coordinate 8,601 of NZ_JBAXHI010000029.1, forward strand.
GCCCTGTATAATCCCTGTGATTAAATATATTTTGAACCCTAAAATCAAGTTTAGGGATATAGGGATACGGGTTGGGTTGGAGTGTAAATATGAATATAATGATTGTGGATGATGACCCCATGACACGCAAAATGCTGGGGTTTCTTTTCCAAGGCGAAGGTTTTGAGATTATTTTTGCCGAAAGTATCAGATCAGCACGCTCCATTTTGATGCATGATTCTCCCTCTCTCATACTCCTTGATGTTAACTTACCAGATGGTGATGGTTTCACTTTCTGTCGTCAATTGGCAGAAGAAGAACCGGGTATTCCAATTGTCATGCTCACTACTCGTGGTACACAGGTTGATAAAATTTCAGGTCTCAAGTTAGGGGCAGATGATTATGTAGTGAAACCCTACGACCATTCTGAACTGGTTGAGCGAGTAAGGGCTGTATTACGCCGCTCCAGTCGGATGCAGCCACATCTTGTGCAGGATCAAGTTAAAATTGGCGATCTCGAGTTGCTCATAAATGAATTGAAAATTCGCGTTGGAGTTAAAAAAATTGTAAGCCTTACTCCAACTGAAATGAAAATAATGAGTTGCTTAATGAACAATGTCGGTAAGGTTATGAAGCGCACTACAATAGCAGAAATCGCTCTAGGCTACGATTACGAAGGCGTAAGTAATGTGGTGGACGTTTATATCAGACGTTTGCGAAAAAAGCTTGAGTTTGACCCGACAAATCCCAAATATATTGAGACTGTGGTAGGTAGTGGCTATAAAATGTGCAAACCTCTTTAACCATTGAAGTGGGAACAATTACGATGGAAACTACAATTTTAAGATTTAACGATACCAATAACAGCAATCCGGTTGAGCAGAAAAACCTGATGCCTGATTACTGTTCTTTTGACTCTCAGAAGTCTTCATTGCTTGCTACAATCGCGCATGATATGTGCGCTCCTCTTCAAGCCGCTTCAGGGTTTAACAGTTTCTTGTTGCAAGAAACTATAGGTACATTGAATGCAACCCAGAGAGATATAATTGAATCTATTTCGAGTTGCTTGTTGCAATTGAATCGTTTGGTTGAAGATGTAATATGTCTTGATAAATTAAATAGCCAGAAACTTGAAATTGATTACGCTTTGGTAGATTTGAATGAGTTGGTTCGAGAAACTGTTTCTCAATTCAGTGGGATAGCGCAAGTTGGAAATATTGAGCTTAAGATTCAATATCCAATTGGGCAAGCTTGCTATGTGTTGGGTACATCTGCTAGGCTCCAACAATGCCTCCAAAACCTGATAACAAACGCTATAAAATTCGCTCCTATGGAAAGCAGTATAACAATTACTTTAGAACAGACTACTGATTGTTATAGAGTAATTGTTAGAGACGAAGGTCCTGGAATTAGTAGGGGAAATTTGGAAAGCATTTTTTGTCGGCATATTCACAGCAACGACAGCCGTTATGCCGGGTTTGGGCTGGGTTTGAACATCGCCAAAGATTTGATAGAGCGGCATGGAGGAAAAATCGGCGTTGAAAGCCAGTTGGGACAGGGTAGCGCCTTCTGGTTTAGCCTTCCAAGAATCGATTTTACTGCTATTGATGAAGAACAAGCGGCTTGGTACTTTGCTGCTTGAAGTAATACCATACAGGTTACAAGGGTATAAAAACACAGTTCCAACGTAAAATTTTGTGGAATTGGTTAAGGGTTAAGAGGTTAAACGCATTATGTTAATAGCCCGAGCGCCGCTGCGAATAAGTTTCGCAGGAGGTGGCACTGACATGCCTGCCTATTATGAGCAATTTGGTGGCTTGGTTGTCAGTACCAGCATTAATAAATACTTTTACGTTATGATTAACGAAATAGGGCTAGGTGATAGCCAGATAATTTCAGCAAACTACCAATCAGTTTTTTCTGTAGTACACCACTATAATATACCCCACGACTTAATCTGGGAAGATGACCTAACTTTACCCAAAGCAGTTCTCACCCAATTTGGCGTTAAAGAAGGCGAAAACATTTTCCTAGCATCGGAAGTACCTCCTGCCACTGGTTTGGGTAGTAGTAGCGCTACCACTGTGGGGTTGCTAACCGGTCTTTCCCGTAAGCGCAACCAAAATATGAGCAAAATTCAGGTAGCGGAAATGGCTTGCCATATTGAATTAGAGATGCTCAAAATGCCAATTGGCAAACAAAATCAATATGCCTCTGCTTTAGGTGGTTTGAATTTGCTAGAGTTCAACGCTATAGACGTAAGACCAATACCAATTAAGATTAGTTCGGCAGGAAAGAAAGCGTTACAAAATAATTTAATGCTCTTCTTTCTTGGTGTCTCTTCAAAATCCACCACAATTTTACGTGAGCAATTTACTTCTATAATCCGAGAAGATAAGCAGGTGTTGGAAAATCTACACCATATCAAAGAATTGGCTTTTGAAACTAAAAAATGCCTTGAGTGCGAGGATTTCGATACTTTTGGCGAGTTGCTGGACGAAGGTTGGCAGCGCAAAAAGAACCTCTCTCCAAACATTGCCAACACTAATATCAACAAAGTTTATAAAACCGCCCTCGATGCAGGCGCAATCGGCGGGAAAATAACCGGCGCAGGTGGTGGCGGTTTCCTTTTACTTTATTGCCGCCCTGCAAAACAAGCAACTGTAATCAGCGCTATGCAGGCTTATGGCTTGAAGAAAATGAACTTCCAATTTGAAGAATATGGCGCACATGTGCTACTGGATCAGCGAAATTGATCGGGCTTGCTTTATTATAAATAGAGCTTTTTTTAGGAAGCTAATTTGGTAGCTATCAGGTAAAAATGACCAAAGAGGCTAAGTATGATTGTATCCCGCACCCCTTTGAGAATAAGTTTTGTAGGAGGCGGCAGTGATTTGCCTTCCTTTTACAAGCTTGAACCCGGTGCCGTAATTGGCACTGCTATCAATAAATATATCTACATCACCGTTAATCGCAAGTTCGACTCAAAGATTCGAGCAAGCTATTCGGTCACTGAAATAGTGGATTCGGTTGACGAATTGAAACATGAACTTATCCGGGAAAGCATGAGATTAATGGAGTTGGATGGCGGCATTGAGATAACATCAATCTCTGATATACCTTCCGCCGGTACTGGTTTAGGCTCCTCAAGCACCTATACAGTAGGGTTATTGAATGCACTATACGCATACAGAGGGCAACATGCTGGAGCCGAAAGACTTGGAATGGAAGCATGCCACATAGAAATCGAGCGTTGCAGTAAACCAATTGGCAAGCAAGATCAGTATTTTGCGGCTTTTGGTGGTCTCAGATATTTTCAGTTTAATCCTGATGAAAGTGTATTCTCAGACCCAATTATTTTTAATATCCAGACAAAGCAAAAGCTCCAAGAGCATCTCATGATGTTTTATACGGGCATTACTCGTTCTGCCAATGAGATTCTTCATGAGCAAAATGCCAATATTACCAGTGATGATGGGAAAAGAAGTGCCTTGCGTAAAATGACCCAAATGGCTGGCGAGTTGCGAGAAGCCCTGCAACGCGATAACCTTGAAGGTTTCGGTGAGGTGTTGCATCAAGGCTGGCTTGAAAAACGCAAGTTGGCAAGCGGTATCAGCAACAACAGGATTGATGAATGGTATGAGATAGCGCGTAGGCATGGCGCAATTGGGGGCAAGTTGTTAGGGGCAGGCGGTGGCGGATTCCTTTTATTATTTGCGCCTCCCGCAAAACAGCCGGAAATTCTTGGCGCATTGCCTAACTTAAAACCGATGGAATTCCGGTTCGAGTCACAAGGCAGTAAAATTATTTATGTGGAAGAAAACGACTAATTTAATTTTCTGGTTACATAGGGTGGATGTTGGAAATGGAAATGCTGACTATGTAACCGCCCTGTTAACCGAACAAAATATGTTTGCAAGGTAGGAAGCTTTCTGATATAATAGTTGTTCGTAAGTTAAGTGTAAGTGCGAATTTTTAGAACCCCCTACAAAATGGGGCAGGAGGAACTGGAAGCTTTGGCTAACCTGAAAGCATCGATTAAACAAATCCGTCAGGATGAGCGCAAAACGGCACGTAATGGGCCGGTGCGTAGCTCTCTTAAAACCTATGTGAAAAACGCTAATATAGCGGTTGAAGGTGGGAACCAGGAATCGAGCCTAGAAAGTGTTCGAGTTGCTATAAGTAAACTGGATAAAGCAGCCCAAAAAGGTATTATTCATAAGAATCAGGCTGCCCGCCGTAAATCTCGTTTGGTAGCTAAATTCAAGTCTAAGTTTGACGCTGCCAGCTAAAAAAGCATTTGTCAGGATATTACTCAGGCTCAAAACTGATTTGACATCAAGGCGCATTTCTGGTAATATCCTCTAAGTGTGGAGGCGTGGTGTAGCGGCCTAACATGCATCCCTGTCAAGGATGAGATCGCGGGTTCAAATCCCGTCGCTTCCGCTTAAAAGAAAGAAAGGTAGAGCCAAAAAGCTCTGCCTTTTTTGTTATTATTTTTCTGATTCAGTATCATAGCGTTTGCTGCCTTACATACGAGTAGGGTGCAACAAGGGAAGACGAAAAGCTAGGGCTGAATCGGGTTGCCTGAACCAAAAACACATAAAATTACAGGGATTAGTTTGAGTAACGAACCTTTTGAAAAGTATTTTAGGATGTTTGGGATTTTGCGCCAGAGTAAGGATCGTAGCCAATGGCCAGCGGAGACTTTGTATGCCGCGCCATATAAACCTCTCCTTTTATTATCAATTTTAGACCTCCTTGAACAAGGGATTATTAAAACAAATCTAATTGAGCTGTGTCAGGAACTGGGAGAGCTTTTCACCCTATATTGCTCAAAAGTATTAGCGCCTGAAAAGATAGGCAATATTGGAATGCCTTTTTACCACTTAACAGGAGATGGTTTCTGGCAGCTTATACCGAAGCCGGGTTTGGAAAATTTATCCAGTGAAAAAAATAGTGCATCAGGGTTAAAAAAAGTGTTGATCGGGGCAAAGTTTGACGATGAATTGTTCAACTTGCTAGTTATTAAAGAAGTCCGCGATGCTTTCAGAAGACTTTTGATCCAAAAGTATTTTTTAGAGAGTATTCAGCAAAAACTTTTAGAATTGAGTCAGGTGAATAAAGCTGTTTTCGAATATAGTGAGAATTTGCTCAAAAAACCTTCTCAAAACTTAAATATTAAGGAAGTGGCAGGTAGTTCGGTAGATTATGTAAAACAGGTGCGAGATCAGGCTTTCAGAAAGGCTGTAGTGAAAGCCTACGAGCATCGCTGTGCTATTTGCGGTTTAAAGGTGATTACAGCAGAGGGACATACCGCAGTAGCAGCGGCACATATTGTTCCGTGGAGTATAAGCAAAAATGATAGTGTTACTAATGGCATAGCCCTTTGTCATTTATGTCATTGGGCTTTTGACGAGGGCGTGACGGGAATTTCCACTCATTACACAGTGTTAGCATCTGAACAACTTACTTTAAGCGGTAATGCTCCGGGTGTTTTTCTGATGATGCGAGATAGACCGATCTTTAAACCTGATATTAATGAGAGATTGCCTGATATCGAAGCATTGAATTGGCATAGAAAAAACGTTTTTAAACGTCTCTAAGAATTCTCTTTATACAGTAAAAAGTTAACAGCCAAACGAAACCGCCTCAATCCTGCTTTAGTTTCTCCACCTCGTCTAGAATTTGTTCTATCAGGTACGGAAGAGCCGATTCAACCTCGTCAGACAGCGGATCCCCCATTTTGAAGTTTGTACCCTCAACCCCAAATACAACCAAACGCGAAGGAAGACAATTTAAAGCGCGTGCTAATTCGATTGCCTCGGCTACTCCAAAATTGTGGGTTGAAGTGCTGAAAAAGCTTGAAGGTAAGGGCTTGGCAAGTGGTTCAAAGCGATAGGTTCGACCTGATTTATTGCCGGAGGAAACAGCATCAACCAAAATCACCCTCCCAACCCCCTCCCACAAATCGAGCAAGCCTGTTCCATCGCTATCAAATTCTACTGCCTGCACACCCTGCATATTTTTACTTGCCAAAGTTTGAGCAATCAATAGCCCGGCTGAGTCATCGCCTCTGAAATAATTGCCCACCCCTATAATTAGGATGGGCAATTTTATAACGCTACCAGTTGTCAAAATTTACTCCTCATCAAATTCCAGCTTAAGAAAGTGAGTGGCGCACGACAAACAAGGATCGTAATTTCGAATAGTCTGCTCACATTTGGCTGTCATTTGAGACTTGGGCATTTCAAGATTTTCGCTCACAAAGCGAAACAAATCTTCTTCAATTTTATTCTGGTTTTGAGCGGTAGGCGGTATAATTTGTGCGCTTTTCACCAACCCTTGCTCGTCCAACTCATAGTAATGATACAACAGACCACGGGGCGCTTCGGTACAACTATAGCCTTTGCCAGCACGTGGTTCGGTATCAACCGCCGATTTGTCAGGTTCTTCGTAATTTTCTAGCAAGCGAAGAGACTCATCACATATGTGTAACGCTTCAATGCTGCGTACAATAATACTTTTGAATGGATTATTACAAGTTCCGTTCAAACCCGCTTCCTGTGCGGCTTGCTGCGCTATTGGGGCAAGTTTATCAAAGTTAAGGTTAAAGCGTGCCAGAGGTCCTACCAGATAGGCGCCACGCTCTTTAACTCGCGAATGCAGCGCATTAGAATTGGCAACTTGCTCTTCCACAAAATGCTCTTCGTAAGCGCTCATTGGAATATCTAAGCCTTGGCTGGAAATTAGCCTGCCTTCATTTACCGGATATTCATCGGGATGTTGCAACGATACAAATTCGTATTCCTGCTCATATTCAGGGAAAGGCAAGGTAGAAACCCAGCGTATTGTATCCAGCGCAGCTTCTTTACCCCATTTCAGCCGTTCAATAAGGTCTGCTAAATCTGCCTTTTTTGGACTTTTGTAAAAACCGCCTACTCTCACATTAATGGGATGTACAGCCCTGCCTCCAAGCACCGTCATAATTTCATGACCGAGTTTTTTTAACTTGATGCCACGCTGTACTTCTTCAGGGTAGGTTTTAGTCATCTGAATTACATCGGTAGTGCCTACAAAATCGGGCGCATGCAACATATGTACATGGAGAGCGTGGCTTTCGAGCCATTCGCCCAGATATAATACTCTGCGTAATGCTCTCACTTGCGGGTCAATAGTTACTCCCAAAATTTGCTCAAGCGCGTGTATCGAACTCATTTGATGTGCGACCGGGCAAATACCGCAGATTCGCGAAACCATATCCGGTACTTCTTTATAGTGCCGACCTTTGAGGAATGCTTCAAAAAAGCGGGGCGGTTCAAAAATATCCAGATGAACCGCTTCCACTTCGCTATGCCTTACTTTAATCAGAAGCTTACCTTCACCCTCAATTCGCGCTATATTTTCAACCTTGATAGTTCTAGTTTGATTCATCGACCTTTGCCTCCTCTTTTAGGGTATGATTCCGGTATGGTTCTGCATAGGAATGTATTCCTCTAAATGCGCGTGCAATTTCAGCTTCTGGAATACCCAATTGCCTCCAGTGGCGCTCTAAAGCTTCTGGATGGGCAAATTTGCGAGGACCATAACATCCGGCACAAGCTCGGTTAAAAGAAGGACATAACGCCCCACAGCCCGATTGAGTAAGAGGTCCCATACATGTAATACCTTGATCCAGCATTATGCATGATACTCCAAGCTTTTTACAGTCCACACACACGCTGCGATTATTTGTTTCGGGTAATGGTTCCCCGAACAAGAAGGCTCTAACCACCTGAATTAATGTATTGGTATTGACTGGGCAACCACGCGCCTCATAATCCACCGTTACATGTTCTGATATAGGCGTAGATTTATGAAGGGTTTCAACGAAGTCTGGCATTGGGTAAACCACACTCGTAAACTCACCGGCATCTTTAAAATTACGAAGCGCCTGCAAACCGCCACCCATAGCGCAAGCGCCCATCGTCACTAAATATTTAGAGGCAGCGCGTACCTCTCGTATTTTTTCAGCTTCGTGGGCAGTTGAAATTGAGCCTTCCACCAGCGATAATTGGTAGGGACCTTTCAGGTGAGAACTGGTAGCTTCGGGGAAATAAGCCAACTCGGCATCGCTTAGTAATTTAAGTAGTTCGTCTTCATGATTAAGTAATGTAAGCTGGCAACCATCGCAGGAGGTAAATTTCCAAACTGCCAGTTTGGGTTTGCCCCGTGTGGTTTTTGTCACAGAAGTAGCCTTTCACATTTAAAAGATTGTTACGATAATCACAATTAAATCGCTAATAGGATACCGTATATAGGTAAATATTTTGGTAAATATATATATATATTTGGGTGAAATTGTGAATTAAAATACAATAGATAGGAATAATTGAACAAGGGGCTTAAACCCCACGCCTGTTTCCTATTACAAATCCTTGAGTTCTTGCTCGATTTTTTTGGCGCGTTCGCGGCGGCGGATGGCGCGTTCGATGATAGCGCGTTCCTCATCATCAGCAGGTTCGAGCGGAGGTACGCCGGTAGGTTTGCCGGTAGCATCTAGCGCTACAAAGATTAGCTGACTGCTGGCGATATGGCGCACCTCCCCGGTAATCAAATCCTCAGTTTTAACCTCTACGCGCACTTCCATACTGGTACGACCAACATAATCCAATGCAGAATGGATATACAGCACATTTCCGATATAGGCAGGTGCAAGGAAATCAAAGCGATCCACCCGCACCGTTACCACAGGGCGTTGAGAGTGCTTTATCGCCACAATTGCTGCTGCCTCGTCCACCATACGCATAATCACGCCGCCATGCACATTGCCGTGTCCGTTCGCATCCAGCATTTCCATAATGCGACTGGTGGTGCTGCGGGAATAGGCAATACTGCGCCCTTTGGTCAAATCCACTTCGGGCAACTCACGCCGCGACAAAATTCTGTGGAAAGCGTCCATACGCTCAACTCCTTTTTCTGAAATTCAGGATTTGGGAAGCCAGCCCCGCGCCTGTAACACCTGAACGCCTAATGGGGCAAGCGAAACGGTAGAATTAATAATCTGAAACTTGGTACGCTCAAAATATTGTACCAAAACCGTTTTGCCATCTGCACCCTTCTCCTCGATTTCTTCGGTAATAGGGTAGCCAAACACTGCTAACCCGCCGTTACTATCCCAGAAAATCTTGAAAGCCCCCTTAAGAGTGTGTTGGGTTACATCAAAATAAACAAGTTGATTGGTGGTAGCTACAAAACGAGACGGCACAATATACTTCCCTGCTTGCGCCTCTTTGCCTAGTAATGCCACCTTGATTTCCTGACCGGGAGGTTGATTGGGCAGAAATTCCAGCTTGCCGCGCTCATAATATTGCACTGTACGGCGAATGCTTTGCTGTTGGTCGAATTCGCTAAATTCTTCGGTGATAGGCAAGCCATAGATAGTGCGCCCCTTATTGCGCTCCCAGAAATTCTTAAAGCCGCCGGAGATATAATGCCCGGTTTCGGTAAAGTACAACCGGGTGGTATCGGTAACAGCCGAGTCGGGTGTAGCAACTCGCGCTGCCGGATTCACACCACCGTATAGGGAAAAATCGGCAATAACCGAGCCATCGGTAATAATATTGGCATACTGCCCGTTGCCAAAATCTTTGCTATCGTAGCGTAGCAGCTTGCCGTCACTATTGAGGGCGAACAGCAGCGAATTATTGTAAACGGCATCCGCCGCGCGAGTGGGCGAAACCATAGTCAGCAGCAAAGGATTTATCAAAAGGTTGGAGGAAGGCAAGCCAAGACTATCTCCGGTTAGCGTAATACCAGCGCCCTCGGTAAGCTTAACCCAGCGTGTACCATCGCTGTTGCGATAAATGCCAGTACGGGTAGCCGCATAAACCACTCCGCGTCTTTGGGCATCGGAAGCAAGCGCATAAACCCCACGCTCCGGCAACCCGTTACCAACTTGCACCCAATTTTTACGGTCAGGGGTAAGACGGTACAACCTGTCACCATTTCCCGCATATACTCTTTCGCCGGGGGCTGCCAGCAAAACTCGCAGTGTACTGCGTGGGTCAGGGGTAGTGGTGATTTCCGACCAGTCGCCAAGTGCGTTCCAACTAACCCCTCCATCTCGCGAAATCTTCACGCGACTCCAATCTTCGGCTTTTTTATTTGGCGCATAGGAAGTCGTCATGTAAAGATACTGGTTTACGTTCGGGTCAAGCACAATTGCGGTAATATTCGTGGTAGTGGGAAAACTACCTGCGGTGGAAGGTATCCAGTTGTTGCCGCCATCACTGCTTAAATAAACCCCATTCAAAGCGCCGTTAGCAGCTACCAACAAGTTGTTGTTGCGGGCAATAACTTTTACCAGCGAACGACCTGCCAGCCCCAAATTTTGCCAGCTTTTTCCGCCATCACTACTTTTGAAAAGCCCTTTGCCATCGGTTGCAGCATATAAGGGACGCAGCGGGTCATCAGAATCCATTGCTACACTCAATACTGCTACGCTCCGCAACGCATCACCCACATCTTGCCAACTTTTGCCACCATCGCTGCTTTTCTTCAAACCCACGCTAGTAGCCAGAAAAAGGCTGTTCGGGTCTTTAGAATCTATCAGCAGGTCACAAATCTTTTGAGCGGGCTGGTTACTGCTAACAATGCTCGCAGCTGAAATGCTAGGCAAGGCGGTGGGACTGGAGCTTTGGGGTTGAGAATTATTGCTGCCGCTCAGAACCCCTACCACCGCTAAAATTCCTAGACATAATAATGTTACTACACCTGCTATTATCCCAAGCCGTCTATTTCTAGGAGGCGGAAGCGTTTGGGGTGGAAGTGATTCGGGTTTTTTTTCGCCAGTTGCAACCATAGGGCAGACACCTATATAAAGGCATAGAATTTACGCCTCAATCGTTTCAAGTAATAACCGCCCTGATTTTACTACAGAATCGGGGATTTTGCCTTAAATTAGTTTAGGCTTTGCAGGAAAGCGTAAATATCCGCTACTTGAGAATCGGGTAATTCTTCTTGCCGAAAAGGAATCATTGAATTGACGGTGGAAGGTCTAGGGTTGCGTACTTGCATTAAAACTTCGGTGTAGCTTAATTTTGTAGCAGCTATTTTTGGGCCGTAAGCGCCCCGAGCAGTCTGCCCGTGACAAGCGGCACAGCCTACCAGTATAAATAGATTTTTGCCACGCTCAACCGCAGTCCCACCCGCCACTGAAAGGGTAGTCACCGCCGTTGTAGCGGTCGTGTTAGGTTTGGACACCGGTGGCGTAGTGGATGCAGCAACTGTAGTTTGAGTAAGAATGGGTAAAGTGGCAGCTACAATGGTTGCAACGGGAGTTATATTGACAACAGCTTGAGTGGTAGGAACAATAGTTGTAGAGATTGCCGAAGAGGATTGGGTTACTTCATCACTACAGGCTACCAGTAACAACAAGCATATTAAGCCAACAAGCAAGAAAATAATCGGGTTTTGTCTTATCATGAGTCTCATAGTAATACCAAAAACGAAAGGCTTTTACGGCGGAGTAAGAAGCCGTGAATGCCCACTTCTTCCAATAGTTTGTTTAATTAGCTATTTTACTTCAGATTAGCTCTCCAATGCAACCGTCCTAACGCCAAAATGTCCCGTTAACAGGGCGTTTCAGTGTTTAACAATTTGAGCTTGCTACTACTTCTGTAATTTTACAGGTTGCCCATATTTTGAGTTCGGCAATTGTAAAAAATATTATTCTCTGAATCGCTCTGGTTATTGCTACTAGAACGTTTGACATATGCTCTATCAAGAAGTATAATCGGCTTCACTTTTTGACCGCGTAGCTCAGTTGGTAGAGCAACTGACTTTTAATCAGTGGGTCCCGGGTTCGAGTCCCGGCGCGGTCACTTTATCTCTTCTAAACTCAACACCGATAGTATCTTATCTGAGCATTTTCTAAATATCATTGGTAAATAAATATTCTAAGGAATGCTGACAGTGGCGTAAACACCGTCAGTAGTTTAAGTTGCCACCGGATTAAGACTCTCTTGGCGGTTTTCTTTTGGGCTAACCGCTATAAATTCTTACGTTGGAATAAGAGGTTCAAAACTCGTATGGTATAATATATTGGTATCTGTATAGAAGGAGTTATTGCATGACCGTAGCATTACAGGTAGCCCAGCGAGTTATTGCCAATGTTGAGAAAGTTATTATTGGCAAGCATCGGGAAGTAGAATTGACCCTTTTGGCGTTATTGTGTCGAGGGCATATTCTTATTGAAGATGTCCCCGGTGTGGGCAAGACTGCTTTGGCAAAAGCTATTTCCCGTTCTTTGGGCTGTACCTTCAAGCGTATTCAGTTTACCCCTGACTTGCTCCCAAGCGATATAACGGGTATTTCGATTTACAACCAGAAAACGGGCGAATTTGAATTTAAGCCCGGTCCAATACTGTCTCAAATTGTGCTGGCGGACGAAATCAACCGCGCTACGCCCAAAACTCAATCTGCTTTGCTGGAGTCAATGGAAGAACGACAAGTGACGGTTGACGGTATAACCTATCCGTTGGCTGAACCCTTTATTGTGTTGGCAACCCAGAACCCCATCGAATATGAAGGCACTTTTCCATTGCCGGAAGCACAGTTAGATCGTTTCATGATTCGCATCTCTTTGGGCTATCCCGCAGCAAAGGATGAGATTGAAATTCTCAGTCGTCAGCAAATGACACATCCGCTCGAAAATCTAGGGCAGGTGGTAAGTTCACAGGAGATTGTAGCGGCACAGGCGGCAGTTCGTGAAGTGTACGTTGATGAATTGGTAAAGCAGTATATTGTGGCAATTGTAGAAGCAACCCGCAAGCACGAAGATGTTTATCTTGGAGCTAGTCCTCGCGGTAGCCTTGCGTTGTATCGTGGGTCTCAGGCGCGGGCGCTTTTAGATGAGCGCAACTATGTAATACCGGATGATGTGAAAGCGGTGGCAAGTATTACGCTGGCGCATCGTCTGATTATGAGTCCCAGCGCCCGAATGAAGAATGTGACCGGAACTTCTGTAATTGATGAGATTTTACGCCGAGTGCTGGTACCAGGTACCAGAGTTGGAAAATAGCTGTGAAAGTTTTCCGATTTGTTCTGGCAATTGTCCTGATTCTTTTTGCGGCGCAGGCAATTAATTTTCGCTTACTCTCTATCTTGGCTTATACGCTGCTTGGGATATTAGTCTTCAGCTTGGTATGGGCAAAGTTGAGTTTGCGGTGGCTGGAAATCACCCGCACTAGCCCCAGTGAACGGGCGCAAGTTGGCAATAGCTTTGAGGAATTGGTCACGCTTCGCAACAAAGGGATTCTGCCTAAACTTTGGTTGGAGCTACACGACAGTTCGGAATTACCAAACCATTATCCCAATTGTGTGCAGAATTTACGCCCTCTAGGGGTAGTGCGTTGGAAGGCTCGTACCCTTTGTGTGTTGCGTGGGCGTTATCGGCTTGGTCCTATCAAGGTTACGGCGGGCGACCCTTTTGGATTGTTTCGCTTCAACCGTGAGTTTAAGAATACTCGGTTTATGACCGTGTATCCAGCCACTTTTGACATCAACAAATTTGAAGCGTTGATGGGTTTGTTGCCGGGTGGCAACCCAATCAGCCAAACTAGTTACCACGTTACCCCAGATATTAGCGGGTTGCGCGACTATCGCCCCGGTGACAGCCTCAATCGGATTCATTGGCGTTCAAGCGCACGCCAGAATAAGCTGATTGTAAAAGAATTTGAATTTGACCCAACCGTAAACGTGCAGATATTTCTGGATATGGACGCTTCAGTTCACTGGGTGATTGACCGTTCCAGTAGCGGGGCAGTGCATGGGGCGAAACTTGCATCAGTTAGTAGTCGTTCTATTGACAGCACCGAAGAATATGCAGTTACGGCAGCCGCTACGTTGGTACGTTATTATTTGGATAATAACCGAAGCGTTGGTTTGTTGGCTTGGGGTCAAGAACACACTGTGTTACCGCCTGATAGGGGTGTGCGACAGTTCTGGAAGATTATGGAAGCGCTGGCGATAGTCCGAGCGCAAGGTAGTACCGAGTTCGGGCAATTTCTGGCAGCAGAAGTTACCCGTACCCGTAGCAGTGACACTCTCATACTGATTACTCCTTCGCTCAATGAAAGTTGGTTAAATCTACTGCCTTTGCTTTTGAGGAGAGGCTCAAAAGTAGCGGTGGTATTGTTAGAACCACGCACATTCGGCGCACAGGTGGAAGGCTCTATGCTGGCGGTAGGTTCGTTGGCAGCAATGAATGTGCCGCTCTACTTGCTCAAGCGCGGTGATGATATTGGTATGGCGCTGAATTCGGACATGGCTGGAATAAGGCGATAAATAATGGCAGTAGTTCGCGAAAAACTCAGTACCAGTTGGCTAAGACGGTTACATCTTGAAGAGGGCTGGCTTAGTTTTGTGCTGCTCTTGCTGGCGGTAATGACAGTAGTATGGTCGCTACAAACAGCCCACTGGGTCGCCGGTAGCGAGATATTATCAACTACTGCATTGCTAGGGTTTGCGGTTGGCTTCGTGCTTGCCCGCACTCGTTTTGTACCAGCTATACTGGCGCACTCGTTCATGTTGAGCGTGGGTTTGGTGCTGGTAGGTTTGCTAATCTTCCCATATACCGACCAACGTTTTGATGAGTGGTATTACAAAATGGGTAATGCGGTTCAGAGGGTAGCGCGTTGGTTAGCTTCGGCTTTTCAGGGGCGCAACATCTCTGATGAACTGGTAGGTTTGGTAGGACTCGCTTTTCTTTCATGGGCGTTGGCTTATATTTCAGCTTGGATGTTGTTTCGTCGTCATACGGTGTGGTGGTCTATCAGCCCACCGCTGGTGGTGTTGCTACTTAACCTAGCTTATAACCCGCCCAATGCCCTTGTCAATTTTGCCATTTTTTTGATTGCTGCGTTGTTTCTAGTGATTCGTTTCAACGTTTTTGAGAATCACGAACGCTGGAGTCGCTCTCGCTTATATGTGAAACCCGGTATTCTATATTGGACGCTGGGTTTGGGCTTTACTATTACTTTTCTGTTGTTGGCAATTGCTTTCGCCGCGCCTAACAGCACCGAGTTTAAACCGCTACAAAATATCTTTGAGCAGGTATCTGCGCCTTTCCAGAACATCCAGAACGGGGTGAATAGCTTCTTTTCTGCGCCTAACGGGGGAGAAAAGCGGGTTGGGCGACTTAATACCGGGTTTAATACCTTTAATAAGTCCTTTACTATCGGCGGACCGATTTACCTCAGTAATGACCCGATATTGCGGGTTAAAGGCACTGACCCTTCATATCTGCAAGCAGCAGTAATGGATCAATATGATGGAAAAGGCTGGATTGCTACCTATCAGGATGTGCCAGATAGTAAGGAATTAATTTTCCCGCAACTTTCGCTGGGTGTTGACCAACGCCTACCAACCAGTCCCTATACCGGACGTTTTGAGAATACGCTGGATATTGTGCCGCTTCAATCGGGTATCGGAACGCTTTTTACCGGAGGCGATACGGTAAGCACCAATCGCAATACTTTGTTAGCTTTCCACTGGGAGAAAACTGTTATACGCGCCAATCTCACTCAAATCCAGTCCAAAGAAGTGGGCAAGGATGTGAACGGACGCGCCCGGATTTTGTTGGTAGATACTATCACCAATAAACCGATACCGCCCGATTTATTGCCGTTGGTGCGGTTGTTGCGAGATGCAAACACCATGCCCGGATTTATAGAAGTGCGTCCAATTGGCGAGGATGCGACAATTAGAGTCGGTATCGGTGGGGTTTTTAATAATGGTACTGCAAAACGGCTAACGGACGGAACAATCCAATTACAAAGCGGAAACTGGATTATTCGGCTAGATGGCGCGGAAAGTCCAAACTTTACACATGTCTGGGCGAAACGCGCCGATAATACCATCGGCGATATTGAGTATCCACTTATAGCGCGTGGAAATGGAGTCTTTTCTTTTGGTCAGTCCACTTCAGGTGCTACCCGACAAGATTTTGAAACTACCTCAATCAGTAAGGATATAAAGGCAGAATTAGACCTACTTGTAAAAGCGCCTTTTCCTTCTAAAGCAGATTATTCGATAGCTAACGGTGTGCCGAATTTTTTAGCGTATGAAGGTTATCAGCCGAATTATGATGATTTGCTGGCAGTAACCGCTTCGGTAGTACCAAGCAGTGGTGATAGCTATCGTACAGTCGCATTGCGTTACAGGGCTGACGAGCAAGCCTTACGCACTGTTTCCACCACTACTCCAGCCACACGCGGTAGAACTGCAATTGACCCACAATATCCTGATTGGGTTAAAGAGCGCTACCTGCCATTGCCAAATACTGTACCGCAGCGTGTGAAAGATTTGGCGAAACAACTTACCGCCGGAAAAACCAATGATTACGATAAGGCGAAAGCGATTGAAGCTTACCTTCGCACTCTTAAATACAATCTTCAATCTGGATTCACGCCAGAGGGGCGCGATGCGGTAGATTACCTGCTGTTTGACAGTAAGGAAGGCTATTGCGTTCATTTCTCCACTGCTTTCACCGTTATGATGCGCTCGGTAGGCGTACCTTCGCGTGTGGTTACAGGTTTTGTCGGTGGTGAAGCGGATAAACAGAACGGCGGATATTTGGTGCGGGCTTCTGCGTCACACGCATGGCCTCAAGTGTTCTTTTCCGGGATTGGCTGGGTTAACTTTGAGCCTACTCCGGCTTATAGCCCAATTGTTCGTCCTGCCGACCCTGCTTCGGTATCGCCCCTGCCAACCCCTACGCCCGAAGTAACAGTTGCTCCCACGCCTACAGCGACATCGCTTGCCCCTGCTGCAACTACCGCTGCGCCTAATCCTACCGGTTCGGCTAATTCGGGTTCAACTTCCACAGTGGCAAACGCTCAAGGTACTCAGGATAGTTTTCAGATTCCATTCTGGGTATATCTAATTGTAACTTTGTTGATTGCTACCGCTGCAATATATTTCGGGTTCAAGCTATGGTATCGGCGACAATTCGTACTAAATGATACTTCGCCGCGTGCCGTATATGCGCGTTTGCTGATTACAGCCCGCAAAGCCGGATTGCCCAACCGCCAAACTATGACTCCATACGAATATTCACGCTTTCTATCTAGCTATTTGCCGGAAGCTTCAAACTCGCTAGAGCAACTTACCAGCCGATATGTGCGAGACCGCTATAGTAGGCAAGGAGAAGCTCAGGTTACAACATTGGAGCATGCGCCGGAAACAGAAGTAAGCGGCGCATGGCAAGCCTATATGCAAACCCTTTTAACGTTTCGCAAACAAAGATTGCTAGAACGCCTGACTCCACGTTTTATGCAAAAACACAAATAGCTTTTTGTAGGCGAGGCATACCTTTTTTACACCGAAACAGGAAAACCCTAATTCAATAAATGTTCCAAAGCATTATTGTAGTAGGGTTAGCAAGGCTACAACCCCAAAAGCGAAAATGATGAATCCAGAAATCCAGTTAATCCAGCGCATTATTCTAGGCGTAATCTTTTTATGCAGCATGCCTAGTAATGATGTCATGACCACCCACCACACTGATGAGCCACAGAACACCCCAAGTATAAGTATTAATGTTGCTAGATAATTCCCGTTGGTACTACCCGCTCCTAGCCCTGCTAGTATTACCGCAAAAGAAATGATAGTCATTGGGTTGGTTAAAGTTAGCAAGAAAGTAGAAATGTAAAGTCTGGATAGCTTTCCACCGCTATCCTTCGCTTCTCGCGCAACTGGGGCAGAAAGCCCTATTTTAATACCAAGATAGCACATAAATCCGCCTCCAATAAGGCGGAGCCAAAGGCTTTGTTCCACCAGCAGGCTTGATACAAAAGTAAGCCCAAAACCGCCGATTGCTCCGTAAAGCCCATCGGCAGTGGCAACCCCCATCCCCGAAACCAATCCGGGCAAACTACCGTAAGCCAGCGTTCGTCGCATTACCAATACCCAAATTGGTCCAACTGATGCAGCTATGGAAAATCCAATTAAAAGTCCGCGCAAGAAAAATCCCAAGTCCATAAAATCTCCTCCAAATAGTTTAAAAACAAAAACGCCAGACCTCACTTGAGATCTGACGCAACTTAGCTTTTTATTAAAGACAAAGCAAGCTAACCAGACCTCTTTTTCGGTTGGTTTTGCTGCTGGTTGGTAGTTCTTTTTTCAGTTGAAATTGCTAAGCTATAAAAGCGCATAATGTTCCTGCCAAATTTTGCAAATTATTCCAGTGAAAGATTATCATACCTCCCGTGATTAATCAATGTGCAAAAAGGCAAAAAGATTGTACTGGTTTGGGAATAACAGGGGTTTGTAATGACTACCCGATTATTATATTACCTGAACGGCGGGTGATTGGTTGAAGCGCCGCAAAAAAAGAAGCCCTTCGCCTGAAAACAGGGGGCTTCTTGGCTTTTCCTTTGGAAAATAGCATCATTCGGTGGATATAGAAGGATCCACTTGCATGTTTACAGGCTGTACCTTGAGGAAGTGCTGCTCTGGCGATTCTTCAAGGAAGGAGAGTCGTTCTACATCCTCCGATTGCCCGCTGGTTTTCAGTTCTTTGAAATAATACTGCAATAACTGGCGGACACTTACCTTGTCGCGGTCATTGAGGCGACTCAAGCCGACTTTCGCACCTTTGGCGATGCGCCGTTTAAGAGCCGCAAGGTCGAGACCCATATCAGGTTGTAGGCGCAGATAAACCGTACCGCCTGTCATACCGCTGCAAATCCACGGACCGGGGTCGCCTAATACCAGCGCACGCCCGTTGGTCATATATTCAAAGGCAAAACCCTTCAAATTGCTACGTGCGCCGATATAGCCGAGGTTGTCATCCACCGTTTCGTATAGTTCGCCACCGATAATCACATCTGCGCCGGAGAGGCGAATACCGAAACGGCTATCGGCGTTGCCCTGTACAATAAACAGCCCACGTTGTGCGCCGTAGGCAAAGCTTTTGCCGACGCTGCCGTCCACGCGCTTGCCCCAGCGATTTTTGCCCTTCATGATTACAATAGAGCCGCCCAATGAGCTTTTGCCTACGCCATCCTGCGCCCCACCCTGTACTACTACTTTTACGGCACGACTGTTAAAGGCTGCCAATCCATTGCCGGGTATAGAACCGCTGTTGAGCATCAGCGTAACTTTTTCATCTTTGCCAATGCGTGGCTCTTCAATATCGCTTACCCCGTTAAGGTTGTGGAGTCCACGAGAGCTAATGTTATGGGCGAAACTTGGACCCGCTCCGAAACCGTCACGGATTAATGCCCCGGCGAGGTGCGTACCTACTGAACGATCTACTGAGCCTAAATGGTTCTCCTCATAGAGGAACTCGTTTTCCGAGTGACCGTTATTTTTGGTTTCGGCAATTATCATATCGCGTACATGGGTGGTAATCCGGCGAGTGGTATCTCCGCTGTAAGCTGCAACCGGCACTGCCGCGCATGGCATACAGATACGGGGTTGCCTTGCCCGTTCTTCTGCTTCGGATTTTTGCCGTTCAGCCCATGCTGGAATTGGCTTGAGCATTTCCGTCCAATCCACTAGGGTTTGCGCCCGTTCCTGTACCAACAAATCGCTGCGCCCTACCAAATCTTGCAAGCGGTAATAGCCCAACCGCGCCACTTGAGTTTTAAGCTCATCGCCCATTGCGGTAAAGAATGTAACCAGTTGTTGGACGGCGCGTTCTTCCACCTGTGGCACAAATCGTTTCAAGCCGCGCTGTTTAGCTTCTTCATCCGACTCGATTTGAGTGGCAATACCGACATGACAGGTATCTTTCTGGCAACCACGACAGATGGTACAACCAATTGCGACCATTGCCAGAGTAGCAAAGCCCACCCGGTTTGCGCCCAACAACACCATTTTTAGTACGTCGCTGGAGGTTTTCATGCCACCATCCACCCACACTTCTACCTGCTCGCGCAAGCCTGAAGCTACCAGTGCGCGGTGGGTTTCTACCACGCCCACGTCGGAAGGCAAGCCTACATACTTAAGGGCGTGAGTACGTGCCGCGCCGGTGCCGCCATCGAAACCGCTCAGAGTGATGATGTCGGCTCCGGCTTTGGCAATACCAACCGCAATAGTGCCGATGTTAGCCACTACTGGCACTTTAACCGCAACTCTGGCATCTGGATTGGCGGTTTTAAGCTCGCTGATAAATTGCGCCAAATCTTCGATGCTATAAATATCGTGGTTGTTGGAGGGTGAAATCAGGTCAACCCCTTTGGAAGCATTGCGGGCTGCCGCTACCTTTTCGGTTACTTTAGAACCGGGTAGGTGACCGCCTTCACCGGGTTTTGCCCCTTGCCCGATTTTGATTTCGAGTAAGTGCGCCGAGTTGAGCAACTCAATGTTTACGCCAAAGCGTCCGCTGGCTATCTGTACGCCTCGCGTATTGTAATAGCTACCGAGTATTTCTTTCATCTCGCCGCCTTCGCCATTGAGCGTGACCATATTCAGCGTTTCTCCGGCTTTGGCATAGGCTTTGTAGGCAACTTCACCCTGTGAGCCGAAAGACATTGAACTGATGGCAAACGGCAGGTTATGTCGCTCGATGGTTATATCTACTTCGTTAGGGTCAACTGGTGTCAATTCGTTCGCTGCAGCGTTTCTGAAATCAACGTCCAGCACATGCCGCATACTGATTGGGTCTTCCGCTTCTAACGCCTGTACCTGTTGTTCGTATTTGTTAAAGGATGCTTGCCCTATGGCGACCTGTCCGGCTGTCTTCCAAACTTTCGGGTAGAGATGGAAGTCGCGCACCATTTTGGATTCTTTATCGCCCCGCAAGATTTGCCGCCGTGCTTCCGAGTCGATTTTCATCGCAGCCCATCCAAAGCCTCCCTTGTTGGAGCCGCCAAAGTTACGAGTATTAAAGTAGCGGGCAATTTCAGGGGCAAGCCCAATACTTGGGAACAGGCGACCATATCCGCGCAACTCATGGATACCCATTGTGCTGATGACTTTCTCAAGACCTTTCTTGAGTCCTTCTACCAGATTTTCTATGCGCTTGCGGATTAGCTTCTGGCGAGTTTCAGGCTCCGCGCTCTCCATTTTTGCTTTGGAGGCGGCTACTTCTATCATTAGGTAAGGGCTAACCGCATCCGCACCCATTCCGTAAGCTAGGATAATGTCGTGCAGGTTGCGAAGGTTGCCGCTACGCATGATGATGCTGGTTTCGCGTCGTAGGTTGCGGAAGCTTTCGCCTTCACGTAGGGGCGCTTTGTTATTTCGCAGCCCTTCGTCTAGCGCAGCCACTACCAGATGAGGGTCGAGCCAGAAAGCCTCGCCATTCAGGGCTTCGGTATCATCCACAACTACTATTTTTGCGCCTTTGCGTACTCCGACTATGGCTTCGTTAAGCATACGCAGTATTGCATCGGCAGGCTCTTCGTCTTCGTGATAAACGCTGCTGATGATGCAAATGGCTTCCTGACGGAAACCGTTTTGGCTTACAAATTCGACCAATTCTTCTAGCAGATAGGTTTCAGTGGCTCGGGCTGACTCCCAATAGAGGTCAGGCGAGAGAGGCGCACCATTTCCGGCGTGTCCTCCTAGCAAGATAGGGCAACTTAACTCCACCATGCGGCTTGGGCGTGGCTTGAATTTGGTGTTGATGCCCAACCGAAGTGGACCACTGCCGGGTCGCGGTAATCCGGCGTTGCCATAAAGCGAGGGTCGCGCTCCTAATGCCACACGGGTTGAAAAATGTTCAATCTCGCGTTCCCGGTCTATTGCGGGGTTGGTAACTACCGCCACGTTTTCCTTGAAAAAGTCCGCGATATTGCGTTGTTCTTTGTTAAGGGCTGCTAGTGGTCCATCGTAGCCCAATGAGCCAATCGGCTCGTTAGCGGTATCAGCCAAGAACTCAAGATAGTGCATGTCATCGCCGCTCCAGCCCAACGCCGACATTAAAATCTCGGTGCGTACTTCGTCTGGATGCTCAATCTTGCTTTCGGGCAATAGACGAACGGCTGTATCATCATCCGGCAAGATGGCGGGCGGTTGCGAGAACTGAATCAGCTTGGCGGTATCTTTAGGGATTACCAAACGGGCGCTAAAACGTTTTAGAGCTTCTTGTTGCACACGGGGGTAAGACCAAATCAGGTTTTCCTCACCGTGAGCGCGTACCTGTACGTAAACTTTCTCTCCCGGAGCAAGCGGTTTCGGGTCATATACCATTTCTTCAATTGACAACACGCCTTTTTCGCTGGAGAAGAAGTAGGTTTCATCTATCTGACCGAACCACAGCGGGCGCAAACCCAAAGCATCCACCGCGAAAACCAATTCATCGTTGTGGCGGCTAAGTATGCCCGCAGGTCCTTGTGCAAAGGGTCCGTAAGCTTGACGTAAGAAAACGTATAGGTTTTGCAAATCGGGTTCAAGTTGCTTGATTTCGTTCACGATAGGCGGGAAGGCGATTTCCATCGCTTCCAGCAGCTTGTAATCGTAATCGTGAATGAGGGTGGCAATGGTTCGGTCTAGGTCTTGCGAGTCGCTGCCATCAATTGGAAGTTGTGCGCCGAGCATCCGCGCTTCCTGCTGCAACCGCCCAACCGTGTTGATTTCGCCGTTATGCGCCAGAGCCGGGAAAGGTTGTACCCGGAAGAAACTTGTTTGGGTATTGGTGCAATAGCGGCTATGACCCACTACTGAGATTGAGGTGACTTTGGGATTTACGATTTCAGGGAAATACTTTTCAAGAGCATCG
The DNA here is from genome assembly GCF_037138995.1 of Candidatus Chlorohelix sp. Classification (NCBI taxonomy): domain Bacteria; kingdom Bacillati; phylum Chloroflexota; class Chloroflexia; order Candidatus Chloroheliales; family Candidatus Chloroheliaceae; genus Candidatus Chlorohelix; species Candidatus Chlorohelix sp. The sequence goes on from NZ_JBAXHI010000029.1 coordinate 31,294, forward strand.
CCGGAACCGCGAATTTTGTAAACTACTGAGTGCTTGCTGAGAGAGGAGAAGCAAATGGCGGGATTAAGCTCTGCTTGGAGTTGTACTTTGAACAGAGTTCGCTCTAAATCCGAGAGGTTGCCTCCGAACTGAGAAACGCCTGCAAGTTGCCACTGGAAAGGCTCTTCCGCTCGCCCCAACTTACCAAGCGCATCACTGTTTACTTGGGTGTGTTTGGTATAAAGTACCCGTAATCCGGCGTTTTCAAAATGCCGCAAAACCTCTCGAATAACCTGCTCTTCCTCGGCTTTGTGGTCAATCATCAAATGACCAACCCAGAAATCTTCGCGGTAAGCAATTACAGATTCTTGCCCAGATTCAACCAGCTTTTGTTCCCAGAGTTGGCGGGGCAGGTCTATCATAATGCCGCAACCATCGCCTTCGCCGTTTACCATGCCGGCGCGATGGCTCATCTTGATTAGCCCATCGAGGGTTCGCCTGATAGTGCTATGGGTGGGATGCGCGGTTTTGTTGACTACCGCAAGCAGGGCGCAGGCATCATGTTCACGCTCGAAATTGTTAAACGGTGAAAAAGGGTCAATATTCGAGACCAATTCAACGGGTTTTTCCGCGCGTCCGGCAAAAGCTATTGGTATAACCGAGCGAGTGGGGGGATGCACAGGTTCTAGCGGGGCTAAATCCGAAGAGTAAAATTCACAGCTAATGTTAGATTGAGGCTTACAATCCCCCTCATCACGTTTGTTCATACCTAAAATCCTCCTCAATGCAATGCAGGTAAGACGAATATAGCGTGCAACGCTTCAGGTTCTTTTATTTAGTCCCCGATAAAAAGGGCTGGGTTTAAATAAATAATTCTTAAAGCCACAGTTGCTGAAATTTCCGTACTGACTTTGTACGCTAACACGGGCGGGGGTATTGCTGAAATTCCTTGCCCAAGTTCGACTTCCACATTGAGGTCGAGGAGGTGCGGCTTCGCGGTGCAGAACTGGGTTTTGAATAGTGTAATTTCTTATAAATAATGAAATTCGCTGCCCCTCAGCAACGATTTGGTTCAACCATAAGCAGTTCAGGATATAGTATGTTCTTCCTAACTACCCTTATATTGTGATAGATTATACAGGTAATCAGGAGTGAGTCAAGCGTTTTATGTCATTATTATTATAAGATATTATATCATAAGTAAGATTATACTGAATCAATAAACCCACTATTTTTGCCTTGACATAAGTAATAACGAACCCGCACTAATGCTGCCCTACAAGAGGCTTGAGCAGTTGCCTTTCCTACTGTTTTGTGCGAAGGTTCTTCCCTATTTGCGAACACAAAGCCTTTGCCTGAAATCGCTTCACTTAAATGACTTTCTTTAATAGAGCGAGGTTATCAAATTGGCATGGGCAAATTAAATCAGCCGAATTTTTCGATTGGAACCCTTGAGAAGCCTGAAAAGGCTTTCTTTTGATTAACCGCTTGATAGCGTATATAATCATTTCACCCAACTGGTGCTATCTACACTCTTTTTCTTTTACCTAGTAATTTAAGGATAAATATAGATGTCAGATAAAATGTTTAATTTCAACTCTGGCTACGGAGAGGTGTACGATACTTTCGTACGTCAGTCAATTTTTGGATATGAGCAGATTTTTAGCATGGTCACGGCTCTACTAAAAGACAGGTTGCCAACTGATGCAAACCTGTTGGTGGGGGGTTGCGGAACCGGAATGGAACTTGTTACTTTTGGTACAAAAATGCCCGGTTGGCGCATGACCGGCTTTGACCCTTCCGAGCAAATGATAAGTATTGCGAAGGCTAGAGTGGAACATCAAGGTTTGGGTGAGAGGGTGCGGTTAGTACAAGGCTATGCCGATGCCCTATTGGAAGGTGAAATCTATGATGCCGCTACTTTGATTCTGGTGCTGCATTTTATACCGGATGTAGCAGGTAAGCTGTCTTTACTGAAAACAGTAGCCAGCCATATCAAACCGGGAGGAAGCCTGATTTATCTCAGCCATCATGGAGACACAACAGATTCGGCTTTCAAGGAAATGTTGAATGCTTGGAGAAATTTCAAACTCTTTAATGGGGTAAGCGTCGAAAAGGCTGAAAATGTAGTGAATACCGCAATTGCCAATGGGCAATTTACTCCAGAAAGTGTGAGTTTGGAGCTGCTGGAACAAGCCGGTTTCAGCGATATAAAACGCTTTTACAACGCTTTCCTGACTTCAGGCTGGATAGCATATAAAGCATAAGCCAGCCTGATTCATAACTTATCGAAATACTAATCGCGCTCTTTGAGAGTCACGCTTCCTAACATCAACACTATCAGCCCATAAGCCAGCAACCCTAACAGACTAGCCCAATCGTCACCTAATGAACCGTTTGGGAGAATCAGTTTTTGCAGCGCGTTATTGGCGTAATATAAGGGCGAGATGCGGCTGATAGGCTGCACCCAATCCGGCAACTTGTCCACCGCTACGATAATCCCGGATAAAAACACTGAAGGCAGAATTACCAACGGGATGGTTGGTATCATTTGCGCCTCGCTATGGGCGAAATTGGACAGGAAAATTCCCAGCGCAACCGAGATTACCGCCAGCAGCCAGATAACCAGATAAATAGAGGCATATATTTCAAAGACGTAGCTTAATTCAAAGAGCCAGCCCAACAGCGCCAATACAATCAGGCTTTGTAACGTAGCCAACAGCGAGTATGCCAGCAGAAAACCCAGAATTATTTCTCCACGTCGGAAGCCGTTAACAAACATACGGCTGAGAGTTTCATGGGCGCGTTCGCGTACTAATGCAATGGCGCACAGGATATAGGTGAAGAAATGAATCAGGAAAGCTCCCATCGGCACGATAAAGTGGCTCACCACAAAACCGGGACCCTTCATGCTGTCGAAAAAGACTTTCAGGAACAGAACCATAATCACTGGTGCTAATAAAGATAACGCCAGAAAAAGGCGGTCATGCCTCAGTTGAAGCAGCACTCGCCGAGAGATAGTGACCAAACGCTTCCCGCTGAATCTGCCACTGGCGCGGCGCATTTCGCCAACATTGCCTCCCTTAGTAACGCTAGACATGGTTAGCCTCTCTCTCCGATTCCTCAACTGTGGTTTGTTTAAGCAACTTTAATACTATGGTTTCAAGGGTGTCTTCCTCAATCTCAATTTTCGTAACGCTGCTATCAAGGTTAAATTTGCGTAATAGAATCGGGAGTTGCGCCCGGTAATCCTCAATTGCAAAAACTTGCTCATGCCCACCACTCCACACATGTACCTGACTATGTCCCATTTGCATTATATTTTTGGGTGTATCCTGCACCAGCACAACCCCTTGATTCATAATCGCCAGCCTGTCACACAGCATTGCCTCATCCATCATGTGTGTGCTAACGAAAATTGTTTTACCTTGCTGTGCCAATTCCCTAAAATGCTTCCAGAATTGTTCTCGCAGTTTCGGGTCAACCCCCGCCGTTGGCTCATCCAGAAAAAGCACATCGGGTTGGTGAACCAAAGCACATGCTAACGAAAGACGTTGTTTCATTCCGCCTGAAAAGCCGATAACTGTATCATTCTGACGAGCGGTAAGACTAGTAAATTCCAGAACTTTTTTCACACGTTGTTTAGGATTATCAATGCCATGTGCCGAACAGAAGAATTGCACATTGCTAAAAGCAGAAAGGTCATCGTACAGAGCGGGGAGTTGTGGCATATAGCCGATGCGATGACGCAATTTGTGTGAATCGCGGAATGGGCTTAACCCTAGCACTTTTACCTCTCCGCTACTCGCATCCGATGAGCCTACCAGTATCCGAATCATTGTGGATTTGCCCGCGCCGTTTGCCCCTAGCAAACCGAAAATTGTACCCTTCTCCACCTTGAGGTTGATGCCTTTGAGGGCTTCAAGTTTTCCGTAAGACTTGCGAAGACTCTTTATTTCTACTGCAAGTTGTCCATCCACGCCATTTACCATAAATTATGCTCCTTTCTGTTCAATCAAAACTCCATGCAAAAATCCATCTACCAGTGTGTTTACATAGTCTTCACGAGAAGGCATTTGTATAGGAAAAACTTCAAAGAACCCTAAAGAACTTAACAATACGCGCTGGAAAAGTGGGCTGAAGAATTGGAAAATTAGAGTCACCGGATTATCAGATTTAAACCTGCCTTGCGCTACCTGCCTTATAATATATTGGGCAAACGGCATCACTACCGAAGGCACAACCCGCTCCGCCACAATATGCGCTAATTCGGGATTGGCTTGCACTTCGGTTAGTAACATCCTCATCAAACTGGCAGTAAGCGGGTCTTCAAATAATTCTAAGTAAGTTACCCCTATGTGCCGCAGTAAAATTTCAGGTGGCGCATCTAAATTATCCTGAATAACTTGACTGAGCTTCTGCGGTGGTGGAAACTGGTTTACCACTGCTCTGAATAAATCTTCCTTGCCAGCATAGTAATGATAAATGAGGGCTGGAGTAAAAGAAGCACCTGTCTGTTGCTCCATCTCTTTTGCAATCAGCCGATTGGTAGAGCCTTCATAGCCATACTTAGCAAAAACGGTGGTTGCCACCCGCGCAAGTTGCGCCTTCTTTTCTTCAAAATTGGTGTCGGGTCTTGCCATCAGCCTTCATTCCTTTTGTTAATTGACCGATTAGTTAATTAACTCCTTTCTATCTTACCACAACAAAATAGGTTGTCAATAGGGTTCTGGCAAAGGTTTAGTAAGTTGGAGTAACTTTCATATCGGAAACTTTGGGCGAAATCGGCGCATATTGGTTATAATGCTTCCGCTATTGCTTGCACCATTCACAAGCAATCCCAAAGCCTTGCTATGTATATTTGGAGGAGAAATTCCAATAATGATGCCGCCTGCCGACCCGCTTGCGCTTTACGAAGTTGCGCTAAATTTACCGCGTACCCATGAGTTGCTTATTCCAGAAAATTTTATCGACTCCAACGGTCATATGAACGTGATGTACTATACCGGAGTTGGTAATATGGGCATCAAACCATTTTTCAAACTAATTGGAATACCGGATGATAAAATTGCTTCGGGTGAACGGGGATTTTTCGCGCTAAAACAAGTTATTAGCTACCTGAACGAGCTAAGATTAGGGGAACATGTGGCGCTACATACCGGATTAGTAAATTATGACCGCAAACGCATACACCTTATCCACCACATAGTGAATCTGACCAGAAAGAGGGTAGCTTGTATTGATGAGCGCGTAGCAATGTATATGGATTTGAAGGTGCGCCGTTCTACCGAATTTGAACCAGAGACGCTGGAGAAGCTCAAAGGTACACTTGCCAATTTCAACGCGCTAAATTGGCAACCGCAAGTATCAGGCGCAATCCAACTAACCAGAATTGAAAACTAAAGTAGGGCTTCAGGCTTAGTTCTTGCCTTCGGGAAGGGGTTTTTTCTCATCGGCACTTTTGCTTTCATGCCCGCCTGTTTTTATTTTCTTGAAGCTATCCTCCAACATAACCGCGCCTAGATAACCAACCCAAACACACAATATCCCACCTGCAAGACTGGCAAGCGAATAGCTCAAGCCTATTAGCCAGTTTCCGGCGCGTAGCAGGCTTAGCGTTTCATTGGTAAAGCTGGAAAAGGTGGTGTACGCCCCGATAAAGCCCGTTCCAACCAGCAACCGCAATTCTGCTTGTGTGGAATTGCGCCGGGTTAAGAGAGTGAGAAACAAACCGAGCGCAAAGCTGCCGGATAGGTTTATAAGGAAAGTATCGAGCGGGAAACTTCCCACTTCGCCTTTAAACCAGCCATTTATCATGTAACGCACGATTGCGCCAAATGCGCCGCCTACGCCTACCGCCAGATATTTTTGCACTTTTATTTATCCTTAAAAAGCATTACCAAGCCAGAGTCCGGCAAATGCGCTCAACAAGCCGGTTATGAAACTGCCTAACAAGTACAACAAAAGCGAAACACGGAGATTTCTTTCTCGCAGCATAGTCAAAGTCTCGAAAGTATAGGTAGAAAAAGTGGTATAGCCTCCGCAGAAGCCCACCGCCACCAACCAGCGATACTCTACTCCTGCCAATATCGAGCGCGAAGCCACCGCCGAGAATAGCGCAAGTATAAAGCTACCTGTAATATTGATGGAGAATGTGCCATAGGGAAAAGCAGTTCCGAAGCGGTTGGCAGCATAGCCAGAAATAACATAACGAGCGTTTGCGCCCAGAAAGCCCCCCGCTCCGACCAGTAATAAATCCATTTATATCTCAGTTTCATTTGAAATTGCCAATCGCAACGGGCAAATTATATTTCAGGGTAGCTTTATTATCAATGTAAGTTTGGTTTAACGTGAACGACAGCTATTGAAAAAGTAAGCTGCTCTACCTCCCTACCCCTTTTTTTAGACTGGAATAACCCAAAATCAAACTTGACTTACCCGACATGCTTTGTTAGAATATACCATACAATACTAACAAACTTACTCCACAACAAATATACAGGAGCTTATCATGGGTTTTAACAGTAAAAGCATTACTAATGATATAAGAGATATTCCACAGCCGGTTGTTACACTCAATCGCGCCACTATTGTAGCTGGTATTATCGTGGGTGTATTGCTTCAGCAACCTTTGTTTACCACCGCTTTGTTTTTAATCCTTCTTTTCCCGGTGTTGTTAGGTCCTTCTACCAGCCTGATTTATCAGATTGGGATACGGGTTTTTGCCAAGCAAATTCCTGATTCCCCTAGAGAAGACCGCCGTTTGATGCGCTTTAACAACAGCATCGCGGTTATTCTATTGGGGTTGGCACAGGTCGCTTTTTTAGCAGGTAGCCCGATTCTTGGCTGGGTTTTTGCCTTGATGGTAGCGGTTGCGGCAACCGTAGCTTTGTTGGGCTTTTGCGTAGGTTGCTTCCTGTATTTCCAGTTCAGGATAAACAGGTTCAAGCTATTCGGACGCTAGATACTCCGCCTCTTCGAAAATATTTATTGCGCTCAATGACGAGTGTGCTATGACTTCTGATAGAACCTTGATAGACCCAAAGCTCCTGAGCAATCAGGAGTTTCTTTAGTTTATAAGATTCAAAACCGACGTAATTTTTTCGTATAATCTCATTAGCGCAATATGAAACTCAAATGCTTACCTAGTTGTCTAAAATTCAGCGAGGCAATCTATAGAGGCGGAAAAAAAATGGCTGAAGGGTATTTTGAAGCAGATAGCGCGAAAAAGTATGACTATATTATTATTGGCGGCGGTATAGCCGGATTATCGTTGGCATATCGGATTGTAAACAGCCTTCTTTCTGATCGCTCTGTTCTGGTAATTGAACAGCGCCTGAAAAACCGGAACGATCGCACTTTAAGCTTTTGGACAGACCAGCCCACCCCTTTTGATGAGATAGTGTATCATTCTTGGAAAAAAATAAGATTCTCCAGCGAGAATTTTGAAAAAGATATTGATTTGGGCGATTTGACCTACAAGACTATCAGGGGCATAGATTTTTACCGTTTCATGTGGGAAAAGCTCTCTGGTTTACCCAATGTACATTTGGCGCAAGGTAGAGTTGAGCGGGTTGAAAACGGCATATATGGCGTTTATGTGTATATTGAAGGGCAAAGGTTCTACGGGCAATGGGTTTTCGATAGTCGCTTTAGACCGGCTGACTTGAAACATGAACCGGAATTTGGCAAACAGGTTTTGAGGCAATATTTCAAGGGCTGGCTCATCGAGACTCCCACTGACACTTTCAATCCCGATAGCGCCACCCTCTTTGATTTCCGCATCCCCCAATCGGGCGATATGCGTTTTTTCTATCTATTACCGTTCTCGCCACGAAGTGCCTTGATTGAATATGTAGGTTTAAGTCATGCAGAGTATGATGGGATAATGCATTCCTATGTGAAGGATGTTCTGAAAATAACCGAGTATAAGGTGAAAGCGTTGGAGGGCGGCGCTCTTGTGCTGTCTGATCGCCATTTCAAGCGGCGGCATGGGCGCTTTGTGATGTCCATCGGTACGGCAGGGGGGATGGTCAAACCTTCCTCCGGCTATGCCTTTACCCGGATTCAAAATGATACGGAAGCAATTGTCGCATCGCTCTTGAAACACAACCATCCATTTAAAGTGCCTCGCTCCAAACCCTTCTACTATGTGTTGGATTCGCTGATGCTGGAAGCAATGAACCGCTTTACCGGAAAGATGAAGGGAGTCTTTACCGGGATGTTCAAATATAATCAAGCTCGTAATGTGTTTCGCTTTCTGGATGAACGCGCCTCCTTCTGGGAAGTTGCCAAACTGGCGATTTCTATTCCCTCCAAACATCTTTTCTTATGGGTCGTTTTGACGGATGAAAGGAAAGGAAGCAAAGCGGCAAAGAAGGCTTAATTTCAGAAATTTAATATAAATGTCATATATTTCTGTTAATTAAGAGAGTATAATTAATAAGAATGAACCTTTAAATTTATACACCTTATGTTATATTAGAAAGGGTCTCTTATGCCGGATTCTGAGCCGCTTTTCCAGCTAGTAGTAGTCGGAGCTTCTGCGGGTGGAATTGAAGCTTTGACAAGCTTGGTTGAATCACTTCCCAAAGAATTCCCTATTCCTTTGGTTATAGCGCAACATCTTGACCCGAAGCGTCCTAGCCATCTTGAAGAAATACTTTCCCGCCATACGGAATTAACCGTTGTTACTGTAGACAACCGCGTTACGCTGCAACCCGGCACAATTTATGTGGTACCCTCCAATCGGCACGTCCAGATTAATGAGGGTGAGGTTGAAGTGCTGGCTGTTTCCAACGGGCATTCTCAACCCTCTATTGACCTTCTACTTTCTACAGCGGCACAAGTCTATGGGGAGAAGCTGATAGCGGTTATTCTGACTGGAACAGGAACAGATGGCAGTGTTGGCGCATTTGAGGTTAGCCGCTTGGGCGGCACTGTAATAATTCAAGACCCGGCTACTGCCGCTTTTCCGGGTATGCCACTGGCTGTTTCACCCCAATCAATTGACATAATAGCAGATTTGAAGCGAATCGGTTCAATCCTTTCCGATTTGGTTGCCGGTATTCATATACCTTCTCGCGCTACCCCCGAAGGAGATTTACAACCTTTTCTCCAATTAGTAAGAGATCACAGTGGCTTGGATTTTCGCTCTTACAAATCGGCTACAATTCTGCGGCGCATTCAGCGGCGTATCGCGGCAACCAACTCGGTAGATTTGAACGGCTATATTCGTTATCTCAAAGAAACCCCCTCAGAATACGGGCTATTGGTCAACAACTTTCTGATTAAAGTAACCGAATTTATGCGCGATCCTGAATTCTTCGACTATTTGCGGGAGCATGTATTACCTGAATTAGTGGAATATAGCCGCGTTCATAACAAAGAGTTGCGTATTTGGTCGGCAGGTTGCGCCACCGGCGAGGAGGCTTATTCGCTGGCGATTTTGGTTGCCCAAGTATTGGAAGATGAGCTTAACGAGTTCACCATCAAGATTTTTGCTACCGATTTGGATAGCGCCGCTATCGCCTTCGCGCGGCAAGGGGTGTATCCCAAGCAAAGTTTGCAAAAATTCCCGCCCGAACTTATAACGTCTTATTTCAATGAGCTAGATAATAGTTACGAGATAAAAAAGCAAATACGTAGTTTGGTTGTTTTCGGCGAACATGATTTGGGGCAACGTTCTCCTTTCCCTCGCATTGATATGGTGGTGTGTCGCAATGTCCTTATTTATTTTTCGCGTGAATTGCAACAATATGCGCTGCAATTATTTGCATTCTCGTTGCGGGATGGCGGCATCCTTGCGCTCGGCAAAACCGAAACGACAAACCCACTTTCCGACATGTTTTTACCGGAACATTCTACCCATAAAATTTTTCGGAGATTTGGGCAACGGCGCATACTCCAACCGCTGCGTTTCCCCAATCTAATCCCTACTCAAGCCCTACCGCGTTCTGATTTACGCCGGGGGCGAGTACCCAATCTCGAATTGGAACGGGCGCATCTGGAAGTTTTGCAAAGTCGTTCCGTAAAAGAAACCCTGCTCTTGAATTTGCCCATAGGCGTAATCGTGATTGATTCGCATTTTGACATTCAGGAAATCAACTCTGCCGCGCGTCGCTTATTGGGGATTCATTCTGCTGCAATCGGTGAAGATTTGGTACATCTTGCTCAAAGCCTTCCGGCGCGAGAATTAGCGAAGCTTATTAATACTACCTTACGCGAGAGGGTGATAACTGAATTAACTAATGTAGAAGTTCCCCATATAACAACGGGTGAGCCGACTTATTTGCAAATCAATTGCTATCCTCAGCCGGTCTCAGAAGATTCTAAGGATATGCCGAGTACTCAGGCATTACTTCTTATAAACGATATTACCGTTTCTTATTCTTATCGGCTTCAATTAGAACAGGCAAATACTGAGCAACGCAACTTGTCCGCTCGATTGGAACAGTCGTTGGAGGCATTAAAAGTTAGCAATAAAGAATTGCAATATGCTAATTCCCGCCATGAGGAAATCAATAAAGCTCTACTGGAGGCGAAAAAGCAGGCAGAAGATACAGTGTCGCGCCATGCCAAGCAAATGGAAATTCTTGTAGCAACTAACACTACTTTGTTGGAAGAAAATGAACGACTGAATAATAATAATATAGAAATGCGACGGCTGAATGAGGATTTTCTTCTGAGAAACGAGGAGGCACAGGCAGCTACCGAAGAAGCGGAGACCCTGAACGAGGAGTTGCAAGCTACTAACGAGGAATTGGAGACCTTGAACGAGGAGTTGCAAGCCACGATTGAGGAGCTAAATACTGCCAATTCTGATTTGTCGATTCGCACTACCGAGTTACAAAAGATGACCAAAACGCTGGAAATTCAGAAACAGCTAAGTGAGCAGGAGCGTATTCAACTCTCCATGATTCTTGCCAGTATGAATGATGCGGTAGTGGTAGTAAGACCGGATGGTACAACCTTGGTGACGAATGAGGCGTATCGGGAACAATTTGTGAATGCCGGAGCAACGCTTTTTAATCAGGATAGAAAAACGAAGCTAACAGCAACCACTACTCCTCAAGCGCGTGCCGCGCATGGGGAGAAATTCAAAATAATTTTTACCGCCCGCTTAAAGGATGGCACGTTCCGTTGGTACGAAGCAGTTGGGCAACCAATACTCGATTCTAAAAATAAATTTGTCTCTGGCGTGGCGGTTATCCGTGATATTACCGAGCGCAAAGAATCTGAGTTGGCTTTGCTAAAGTCCAATCAGAAAGTTATTGCAATTCTGGAGAGCATCCGCGATGCCTTTTTTGCGGTGGATTCAATGGGTCTCATTACCTATGTTAACGCGCAAGCGGAATATACTCTGGAAAAACGACATGAAGTATTGTTAGGCAAAAATATCTTGGATGAATTTCCGGTGCTGAGCGAATCAAATACAGCTCGCGAAGTATTTAAAAAAGCTCAAAAAGAGCGCAAAGCAATTAATTTTGAAGCTTTTGCAAATTCTATTGGGAAGTGGTATGAAGTCAATATGTATCCCTCAGAGGATGGCGGGTTTACCCTCTATTTTGGAGATATTACTAGAAGAAAGCTACAGGAACAACAAAAACTTGATAGCTTGGGATTGCTGGCGGGCGGTATTGCTCATGACTTCAATAATATGTTAGAAGTGGTTGTGGGTAATCTTGGGCTGCTAAGAATGGATTTAGAAGCAACTGCGGACATCGAGTCTATAAAAGAATTGCTTTCTGAAACAGAAATGGCGGCGTATCGTTCGAAGGAGCTTACTGCAAAACTATTAACCTTTGCGCGTGGCGGCGCTCCGATTAAACAAGTTGCGGTGTTTCCGTCTTTGCTTCAGGAATGGCTTCAGCTTGCGTTGAATGGCACACTTGTGGAAAGCAAGTTAATTTGTCCCGAAGATTTGTGGAAAGTTGCAATTGATGAAGGACAAATCAATCAGGTTATTCAAAACTTGGCACTGAACGCGATACAAGCAATGCCCAACGGTGGGGTTTTGCAGGTTAAAGCCGAGAATTTTGAACATACCAGTTTGGATTCAGAAATACCCCTGCCCGATGGCAGTTATGTGAAGGTAAGTATGACAGATGCGGGGATTGGAATTCCGCTTAATATTCGAGCGCGTATTTTCGAGCCGTATTTTACCACTAAAATTGGAAACTCTGGTTTGGGTTTGACTACCGCTTTTTCCATAATCAATCGGCACAACGGTTATTTGGGCGTAGAATCTGAAGTTGGCAAAGGTACTACCGTTTATTTTTACCTACCAGTTTCTGACACCGAAAAATCTAAGGATACTGCCAAACCTTCGGTAATTCTTCCAGACCAAGAGTCGCTTGTTTCAGAAAAAATGAAGCTGAATTAACGACAAAGAGCTTTTGAATCCGTAAAACGGGACTTGGGGTAAAACCTCCGGTAACAAGGGGCTTAAGCCCCTTGTCTGAAAACTATTTACGGATTAATTTCTCAAAGTCCATAAACCCCTTGCCTGAAATATCCCTAAAGCGAAAGTTCTTAATTGATATGCGCCTCGTCCTTTATGATTAGACCATCGCGGACGTGGATGAGGCGCTGCGCTTTAGCGGCGAGCGCTGGGTCGTGAGTTACAAAGATAATGGTTTTGCCTTCTCCGGCAAGTTGGCGAAAAATGTCGAAAACCATTTGCCCGGTTTCCGTATCTAGGTTGCCGGTTGGCTCATCTGCTACCAAAATCGGCGGGTCATTTGCCAAAGCTCGTGCCATCGCCACCCGTTGTTGCTCTCCCCCCGAAAGCTCAGAGGGTAGATGGTCGCCATGCTCGGCAAGACCGACCAGCGCAAGGCTTTCTTTCCCGCGAGCATGTCGTTGCTGTCCACGCCATTTTGAAGCAGTACCTCGCAAGTGCATAGGCAGCGTCACATTTTCCAGAGCGGTTAGGGTTGGTAATAGCTGAAAAAACTGGAAGATAATACCTACGTTTTCCCCACGCCAACGGGCAAGCGCATTCTCGCTCAAGCGGTTTAGCTCTTTGCCCGCTATTGTCACCGAGCCGACAGTGGGGCGATCAATGCCCGTTATCATATTGAGGATGGTGGATTTACCGCTACCGCTAGGTCCCACTATGGCTACAAATTCCCCACCGGATATTTGCAAGTTGATACCCCGCAAGGCTTGAAAGCGTCGCCGACCCATCGGATAAGATTTTTCGACTCCGGAAAGGATAATCAGAGGAGAGTTCATAAGAACCAAAAAAGGGATGGCGTTAAAACCAACCCTTGCGAATTGTTATTGCCGCGCTTGAGTGCGACGTATTAAGTACCACCATGTAGCCACGATTATCAGGGCTGATAGAGCTACTCCCAACAAAAGAACCAAAGGGCTTTGCACCGAATCCGCCAGCAACCCGGCAAAATTTCCAATAGCCGCGCCAAAGGCTGCTTGTGTGCCGCTTGTGCCTTTTCCGTTTAGCACATTCAGATAAGCCCCTACCCCAACCATAACCATCAAAACCGCTGCCATAGCCGCAAAACGTAAAACATAATTCGTTGGCGAAGGGTTGGAGGCTCTTTTGTGTCGCGCCGCATCAAACGGCACGACTTCATCCACCTTTCTTGCAGTTTCAGGTTGGGTAGTTGTAGCCAAGCTAGAACGCAAATGGTGCTTGATAATAATCTGCTGCATAATGGCGGCAGTAAAATCTTCTTTTGGAGCCAACATCCGGTTAGTTTGCAGGGCTTTCGGAATTTCTTGCATCAGTGAAAGGCTATGGCGACACTTGGGGCAAATACCAACGTGCGCCTCGACTTTTTGAGCCTGTGCAAGGCTGAGTACACCATCTAGGTATGGCGAGATATGCGGGTTCATCTCACGGCAGAACATTGATATCCCCCTTAGCGGTTTTGTTTTTGGCGCTATTTAGCCCAAACCTACCTCTCAGAAACTTTTTTTCCTCATTGCTTCGATTTCCGGCATCCCCGCCGTTGTGACGCTGTTTATCTAATTCTTTTGCCAGCAATTCGCGGGCGCGAAACAAGCGCGTTTTAACGGTAGCTATTGTAAGCCCGGTAGTTTCAGCGATTTCCTCATAGCTCAAATCTTGCCAGTAGCGCAGAATAGTCACGCTTCGGTATTTTTCCGGTAATTTGCGTAGTAAGTCACGCACCTCGTCCCGGTTTTCGCTGATGACGGCGGATTCTTCAGGTTCTGGCAGGTCGCTTGGTTTCCAGAAAGCAATGCTATCCAAATCGGTTACAGGACGGCGCCGCCTCAACATATCAATACAATAGTGTGAAGCGATGGAAAGAATCCATGTGGAGAAACGCCTTCCGGTTTGATAGGTATGAAGCTGGTTATAAGCGCGTAGGAAAACTTCCTGTGAAGCATCTTCCGCCTCGTTCTGGTCGTTTAACATTCTGGCACAGAGGTTAAAAACTGCTACTTTATAGCGTTCAATCAGTTGCGCGAAAGCATCTTGATTACCGCCTAGAACCTGCTGTACTAGATTCTCATCTTCGTGATTTGCTTCAAAAACCGGACTCGCGCTGGCTTTTTGTTCCACTCTATTTATATTGTTAGTTTTGGCAAACGGAAATGTGCTGGTAAACGGCTTTGCCGCAAACGTTGCACTATTCACTGCACCCTCATCATTCTCCCCCGAACTGCTCGGTTCTGGCGGAATATCTGCCGAGTAATCCTCAGCTGAGCCGAACAATTCATTCGGTTCAGGCTTACTAAGCGATAACGCATCGGGTTCTTTCTTTTTATCCGCATTTCCTTCGCGGCATTCCATTGAAATTATCCTTTTGCTTAGTCAGCTATTATTTTTACGAAATTATAGCATAAAAGGTTTCGTTAATCGGCGTTAATTATCTTTTTCTAAAGAGTCGGTAAATTAATCTCCGTTTTTATAAAAAAGGGATATACTATTACTTGCGCCAGTTCTGTAGAAAATGGGGCGCATAGTTCATCAAATTAGACACATATTTTGAGAGGAAATATTCATAAATGGCTGATAATATTCCGTTGACTTTTATGGCGGTGCATGCCCATCCCGATGATGAAGTTTTTAGCACAGGCGGCACATTGGCGCGTCTTTCCGCTGAAGGGGTGCGTACCGTGTTAGTTACGGCAACCAGAGGCGAAGCGGGCGATATTGTTGACCCTACGCTGGATGAGGCAACTCGCCTAGAGGTAGCCGCAAACTTGGGTAAAGTGCGGGAAGGCGAATTGCGCGAGGCGGTAGCAATTTTGGGCATAAGCGAGTTGCGCTTTCTTGATTTTAGGGATAGCGGGATGGTTGGCTCTGAGCCTAATGCAAATCCCGAAAGTTTCTATCAGGCAAATTTTGATGATGCTGTCAAGCGTTTGGTAAAGTATATTCGTGAATTTCGCCCACAAGTGGTTACTACCTATAACCAATGGGGCGGTTATGGACATCCAGACCATGTGCAGGCACATCGGGTTACTGTTATAGCTTTTAATGCTGCCGGAGACAAACGCTTTTACCCCGACCTTGGGCTTGAGGCTTGGCAACCCTCCAAGCTCTATTACACCGCTTTACCCATTTCTATGTTCAGGCTGGCAGCGGAAAGAGCGCGTTCTATGGGGATTGACGGACCTTGGAGTAACCCGGAAATGGATTTCGAGTCGATGGGCGACCCTGATGCCACCGTCACCACCCGCTATGATGCTCGCGAATACTTCGACCAGAAGCTCAAAGCTTTTAGCGCACACAAAACCCAAATTTCGCCGGATAGCATGTGGTACAAAATGCCCCCTGAAATGCTAAAAGAGGGGATGGGCTACGAGTATTATCATTTAGCGCAGGGCAAATCGGGCGTTATCGGTTCTGAGAACATGGAGATTGAAGACGACCTTTTCGCCGGGATTCGCTAATCACTTTCGATTAATGGTGTAGAAATGTGCCTGAAGGGAAGGATACGCGGCATGAAGTTGGTTAGAATAGAACTCTATCACGTCCGAATGAATTTGAAAGATGCTTTTGAAACCAGCTTTGGTCGTAAATCCGAGTTAAACCATCTAATCGTCAAGCTTTATGATGAGAGCGGGGCAATTGGTTGGGGCGAAACTGCCAGCCCTAGCAAACCGGATTATTGCCCCGAAACTCTCGAAACCTGCCTTCACATGCAACGCGATTTCCTTATTCCTGCCATACTCGGCAAATCTTTCGATACGGTCGAAGAATTTACGAGCTTTTATGAGTGGGTGCGCGGCAATAATTTTGCCAAAGCCGGGTTGGAGATGGCAGTGTGGGATTTGCTGGCAAAAAGCCGGGGAGTTTCGCTTTCAAAAATGCTAGGTGGCACACGTCCTTACATTGAAAGCGGGGTAAGCCTCGGCATTGAACCGGATACCAATACACTTCTCTCAAAGATTGAAAAATATCTGGCGGAAGGCTATAAACGTATCAAGCTCAAGATAAAGCCCGGTCGCGATATTGAAACGCTGGCGGAAGTGCGAAGGCGTTACCCGGATGTACCGCTTACTGCCGATGCTAATTCTGCTTATACATTGAAAGATATACCACACCTTCAGCAGTTTGACCGTTTTAATCTAGCGATGATAGAACAACCCTTAGCGCATGACGATATAGTGGATCACTCACATCTCCAGAAGATACTTGAGACTCCCGTTTGCCTTGATGAGAGTATCCATTCGGCGGAAGATGCCCGCCATGCTCTTGAATTGGGTAGTTGCCGGGTCATAAATGTCAAACCCGGTAGAGTGGGCGGGTTGCTTGAGGCGCGTAAAATCCATGATGTATGCCAGCAACATGGCGTGTCGGTGTGGTGCGGCGGTATGCATGAATACGGAATCGGACGAGCGCATAATGTCGCTTTGTGCAGCTTGCCGAACTTCTCAATGCCCGGTGATGTTTCCGGTAGCGATAAATATTTTGAAGAAGACCTAACTCAGCCACGTATCCTTGCATCCAATGGGCGTATCACCGTTCCTACCGATAATATCGGCATCGGTTACGAGGTGAACGAGGATACCCTGAAGCGTCATTTAATAGTTAGCTATAGCTTTATATAATATTTATTTGAAATTAGAATGATTTTAGAGGATTGCGCTAATTATGCGGGAGTAGTTGTGGTGGAGAGAGCCACGACAGTATGTTCCAACAACATGGCTCTCCAAAATCCAGTTAATTATCATGCCTGACCTCCTGAAGTTAATTTGTGTCTGCTCATTGGCTTGTCCATATATTTTTTATCTCCTCTGCTCTTATCTGACACTTCTACACTACCTATTGTTCCACTAATACTGCTTGTTTTTGCAAACTATCGGATGGCGAGACCTAGATAGTTACTTCAAGCCTTGCGCGAACCGCTGGCGTTTTTGCCGAAGCGGCACCCGCTACCTCGTTGGTATCGAAGTGTCGCTCGGAAGAAGCGCTGCTAATAGGGAAGAAAACCACGAACATCTCATCATCAACCATTATCTGGGTTTCGACGATTTGAGCAGGCGTAAGGGTTTTTAGAAAGCGATTCAGCGCACGCTTGTTGTTAAAGGTTCGATCCGCAATGACCGTATCGGTGTTTTGAGCCACTAGCTCACTTATCTTATTGTCAAACATGGCTACTTGTTCTCCTGTGTTTGATATTTTGGCAAACAAAAAAGGTGTAATTCCCTTTCGGAACTTACACCCTCGACCAGTGTTCAGATTTGCAGGTTAGTACAAATCTATTAAGCTGTGTTTTGGCTTTACCGGATTCTTCCGGTATCAGCCTTACGGCTTATTAGCTGGTTGCACCTCCTCCTGCTGCTGTTGGCGGTGAATGGTACAACCCTACTGGACAAGGGAATATGCTTTTGTTAATGATTCTGTTCTTTTCGAGCAATCTATCGCTACCGGATTTTTGTGTGAAGGGCAGAGTCCCGACACCCACTATTCCATTGAACGTAGCGGTGATTATTGGTGTGCTACTATCAATGGGAATGCCGCACGCAAATTCTGCGTTGCCGAGCCATATCCGGTTGCCGTTAAGGCTATTCAGTTGGGTTGCGAAGATGCTATTTGAATGTATTAAATTTGACATCTTCTGCTCCTTTCTGTCTTGCCATAAAAATTTCTATTGATTGTTAGTGTCTGGAAATGTCCAGAATTATTTATTGCGGTACTTTTGTAAGTAGTTACAATATTTGCACGATTAAATATAGCATGATATTAGAAACTGTCAACTATGAAATTTTTTTTGTGAGCGTTAAATTTTCGCTTGAGGTATTGTCAAGGTGCGAGAAAAAAGGTAAGCTTTAGGGAATAAAATAAAATAGGTAAAAAAGGCTAACCGTTCACAGGGTTGCAAATCCTCTTTTAATCCAAGTTTGAGCCTACATTTCATTCCGTGAACGGTTACAAAAGTTAATAGTCACTATAATAAAGTAAATAAGCAGCCATTTTGTAATCAGGTAATATCTATGGCTCAACAAAACAAAAATACTTCAAATAAGGCTCAACAACGACCCGGAATTATTAATGCCTCATTGGTGATTACTGTTTTAATCATGATGGCAATAGGCATTGGCATATTATTTACCTCCAAAACCGATACCCAAATCCGTGCCGCGAATAAACAAATTACACAGCCTGCTGATTCTAGTTATACTGATTCTCCTTTGGATGGTGTTATAAAAGTCCATGTTGCGGGTGCTGTGCATTATCCGGGAGTTTATCAGCTAAAAGCGGGTGATAGGGTGGAGGACGCGATAAATGCGGCGGGCGGCATAGCGGATGAGGCTGATTTGCTGAAAATAGATTTGGCACGTAGAGTAGTAGATGAAATGCAAATAATTGTACCAAGTCGGACAGCTACCTCTGCCCCACTCACTACTAGCTCTAACATTCCGGTACAAAATACTTCTGCGCCACCTCTCGAAAATGGGAATGATGGGAAAATAAACGTTAATTCTGCCAGTGCGGCGGAGCTAGATCGGTTGCCCGGAATTGGTACAGTGCTTTCCGCCCGCATTGTAGAATACCGTTCCAAAATTGGGCTTTATCGCAACGTCGAAGATTTGCGTAAGATTCCGGGCATAACCAACAGCGTTATAGAAAAAATCAAAGACCTTATAACCTTTTAGTTGAGTTCAAATTCTCTAATTTGTGCAAACTGCACATAACAATTTAGCATAGCTTGTGCAGTATGCCCTTGATTTTCAATAACCATTTTGGTAACAATAATATAGGATTATAGAGATAATAGGTAAAACCTATAACTCCTGAAATTTGCGCCTTCTTATTAAAACTGGGCGATTTGCTCATAGTATTCGGGAGAAACATTTATGGAGAAGCCGGCGAAACGTGATATAACCATTGTCAATGATGACTTAATCAGCCACGATAGCGAACCTTTGAAAGGTGATTCTTCTGGCAGTAAAGATTCATTCCGCTATCGCGGCACAATGGAAGAAACTGTCACTCCTATCGCTCCCTTTGTTGTGAGTGAGGATGAATCCGATGATGATCATTTCTCCTTCCGCGATTACACTGCCGGTTAAGCTTAGCTGATACCCGCAAAGGTTTGTATTTATGCCGGACTTAGCCGAGTCCGGTTTTTTATTTCATAATCTTATATTTCTTGTCCGTTATCAATGGTTAAAGGTATAATCAGGCTACTTGATTCAGAAATTCCCATTCAATTTTGAAAGTGCGGTACAATGCAACGTCACATTTTGGTAGTGCTGGTAGTAATTTTAACCGGACTTTTGACTGCAGCCTGTGGAGATGCTACCAGTCCGATTATCTCCACAGCAACAACTACGCCCGTTTCCACCACCACACGCCCCGTACAAGTATCACCTACTTCTCAACCTGATACTATTGCTCCTGTTTCAACTCTTGCAGAGTCGCCGCTACCTGTTAAAACCACCATTCAGCCTGTTTCAAGCAGCCCTACCGCTCTGCCAACAGTGAACGCCAGCGTAAAAACACTTTATTATTACAAGAATAACGCCCTGTGGTATTACCAAACTTCCGGCGCAACGCCCCAAAAGCTCGCCGATAGTGTTTTCAGCTACACACTTGCTTCGGAAGCAAAGTCAGTTTTTTTCCAGAAGGTAAATAAAACTCTGCAACTTAAAATGGTGCAGATTATAGATAACCAACCCCAAATAACCACGTTGGATGACCAAGCTTTCGTGGAAAGACCTATTGTAAACGCACAGCGCAATTCTGATAGTTACTATGGGGTGGACAACCGAGCAATAAGCAGTTTGGGGATTTCTCCCGACCAAACGCAAGTTGCCTACGCCCGCGCAAACCGTTCGGGGGTTACTTTTGAGGGGGTGTATGAGGGGGTGTTCGGGAAATTATATCCAACAGAAATTTGGTTGGCAAACCTTGACCCTGCCAATCCTGCCCCCCACAAATTAGTAGCTAATGATAAAGATTATGCTGCCCGCCCGGTATGGAGCAGCGATGGCAACAGAATTGCCTTTGTCAGAACTCAGTTTTTTGGAACGGGTGCAGGCTATGAAATCGCTTTCTGGTCGGTTTATAAGGATGGCACGCGCCTTTCCTTCCTGACCGGTCCTGAGCTTGGCACAATAGACGGTACTAAATATATCGCTATGCCCGCTTTTAATACGAAATGGGTTAGCCCACTTGCGCTCTCTTTTCAGGCTTCAAACCAAACCGAGAAAACCAGCCTTTGGGTGCATGACTTATCCGCCAATTCAGATTTCCCGCGTCCGGTAGCGTTCGATGTAAGTTGGGAACACGCTTTTTTCTGTGAGCAGACGCGCCGATTTGCCTATATAAAATTGGGAAATGATGCCAAGCATAGCCCACTTGGTGTTTTTACGGCAAGCGCTGACAAAACCGAAACGCCGATAGAACTCGACCAAACCGCCGTCTCCGCGCTAGGCTGCTATGGTGATAAAATTTTATATAGAGACGCTAAAAACCAGTTGTATGTGCAAACTATAAACGCAGACGGTAGCAGTTCCGCCCCCAAAAGAAAAATCGGCACTTCGGTTTCTAATGGTTCTTTAGCCCTGTTTTCGCCCGATGGAAATTACATTGCGGTTTATTCTGAAACAAGCGACCTCTCTATTACCATCTTTCACACGAACGGCTCTCAGGTTAATATTAAAGGCGTTGCTCCTATCCTCAAGGGATACCCCACTATAGGCTGGAGCGCTAATCAGATGGCGGTACTGGTTGGATGGGGGGATTCCGCCCAAGGAATCGGAGTTGATTTATCCAGTAGCCAACCGGAATTTAAGGTAATAGACAGTGGCATTCAAGAGGCGTTATTGCTGGTGTCTGCGCCCAATAATAAATAGCGCGGATTTTGGCGTAGAATGCGCAACTCAGCGTATGGCACATACCAATATAAACTTCTTTGCCGATTCTATTATTTTTTCGCTAAGGTAGATTCAAGCTCCTTGAAAAGTTTTTCATAGTCAGCCACGGCAAATTCATATTCCTTGAAAAGCTTTTCACATTCAGATTTATATACAGTTGGTGGAATTGCCCTACTTAACGCCTCCAATTTTTCAGATAGTGCTTTA
>NZ_JBAXHI010000030.1:0-47092 GCF_037138995.1 Candidatus Chlorohelix sp.
ACCAGTGGCTTTGGAGTTATTGCAACGCTTTGAAGCGGTGTATGTGGTGGATAGTATGGTGGACCCAGTTGTCAAGACACCGATTTAGGGGAAATAAGGTGGCATGCTCCTTTCTGAAAAGCACATTAACATATTATTAAATAGCCGATTTTCAGCATTTTTCAAAATGGACTTCACTCGGAGTGCGATAAGAGAGTGATTGATGCGGTCGCTGCTCGTTATAGAATCGGATGTATTCCCCGATAACTTGACGCGCCTCTTTGGGACTTTCAAATTCATTTAAGAACACACACTCATATTTAATCGTCCGCCACAAACGCTCGGTGAAAATGTTGTCGAAAGCTCGACCTCGTCCATCCATGCTCACCCGCACACCCGCTCCCTCGACTAAGCCAATATATTTCGGACTGGTGAAATGACTGCCCTGATCGCTGTTGAGAATACAAGGAGTTGCTAGATTTAAGAACCGGGGTAGAAGGTACTATCTCTCAAGGGGTGCGGGTAGCTGATTTAAGAGAATGCCGGTATCTGGGTTTAGCTAAAACTCATTTGCAACAGGTTGCTTCAGCGGTTGCTCTCAATTTAGTTCGGCTGAATGACTGCTTGAAGACGTGCCCAGAGCCACAACCAGGGTCAGTCGCTTTGCTGCTCTTAAACCTGCCGCCTCATGAACCCTAGTTCGCCAACAGTATCAGCCCTGCCCGAATAATTAGGGCGTAGGTAAGGGTGTGGTAGTACGTAGGACTTCTACCTACGTGTGCCTACTACTTATTTCCCATAAGATACACTGGTACTCAATGTGAATAAGGGGTATCCTATTATTAGTAAGGCGATAAATGGCTTTGTACCACTATTATCGCATCGAACGTAGTTGAATTGTTGTAGTCTGGAGGAACCTTATGGTTGCCTTGCATAATATCATCGCACGGCATCCTAGCTTGCCCGGTTGGAGTATAGCCTGTATTCCGCTACTTGAACTAATCAATACTGATACAAACCCTTCTTTTTTTGGGGCAAGCGTATCAGGTATTCAAGCTCAGAAGATTTGCAGTATCCTCGAAAAAACCATCGCAAGAATGCCCTATCGTACCCTTATTGCCCTCGATTTGAAAGGCATTGCCAACATGGAAGCCTCCACTTGGGAATACCTTGGTCCCCAATTGCTGGGAAGAGTATTAGCCGGAGAATTTGGCGCAGAAAAAAGGCTGGTTTATTTGGTTGGAGACGAGCATTGGCTTGCTGACGACTTGCAATGGGCTTTCGAGCGAATATTCGAGAAAAGCAAATCCAAAGCTTATAATTGTGCTGCGCTAGTTCCTAACGCACGCCAGAGTTATTGCGGCATCTTAGTTCCTATTTACGCTGAAGCCCTAAATCTTTTGAATAAATATGGCAATCTCAGTACGCTTGAGCTATATTCGCTCTTGCGTCGTCGCTACAGCATTGCGCCTGCCCATGCCGATCGTTGTTTGGCGGCTCTCTCAAAACTTGGTTTAATCTATCGGCAAAGTTCCTTTGATAGAATCCAGTCACCTTACGACTTAAATGCGCGTGGTTACGCTCTAACTATGACCGAAGATGAGATAAGAGCAGCCGTTGCAGAAGCCCAATCTACTTCTGAATATCGGTACTTCACAGTCTGAACTACCTCAAATCGCCCTATTTTCTGTAGTTTGTAATACTCATATATTAGCTCGTATATGTTAACCTACTAACCAGATTAACCCCATTAAATAAAAAACTGTAAATTTTTCTTGTTTGGCTGGCTCAGGGGTACCAGCCTGTTGATTAACTTTGCCCTGCTAAGGGAGCGATTTTACGCGAGTAGTATTAATTATTTGCTCGCTATAATATATATAGAAAGGCTAACTCTGATGTTGCAAAGAGTAATAGCAGTTTACGGTAAGGGCGGTTCCGGCAAGAGCTTCCTCTCCTCATGTATAAGTGTACGGTTGGTGCAACGCAATACTCGTGTGCTGCAAATCGGTTGCGACCCCAAACACGATTCCACTGCTACCCTTTTCAAAGGTGTACTACTCCCCACCATTCTGGAAGTTTGGCGCGAGTTCCACGAAAATGGCGATGATGAAAGCCTGAGCGCAGGAGATGTAATTTTCGAGCGGAACGGCGTTTATGCGGCGGAACTGGGCGGACCTGAAACCGGGCGCGGTTGCGGCGGAAAAGGCATTGTGCTTGGCTTTGATACGCTGGCAAAGCTGGGGCTTTTTGAATGGGATTTTGATGTTGCGCTGCTGGATTTCCTCGGTGACGTGGTATGCGGCGGTTTTGGCATGAGTTTTGCGCGTAGCATCGCCCGCGAAATTATCATTGTAGCAGGCAACGACCAGCAATCGCTTTATGTGGCAAATAATGTCAGCCGCGCCGTAGCGCACTACGCTGAAGCAGGTAGCGAAAGCCGTGTGCTGGGTATTATTATCAACAAGGATGATGGTACAGGAATAGCGCAGGAATTTGCCGAGCGTATCGGCGTGCCGGTTCTGGCGAATATGCCGTTTATCCCGGAAGCGGTAACGACAAAAGATGCTTTCGATGTGATGGAAATCCCTGCAATGCGTGACGCGGTTGACCAACTTATAGAAAGTATCAATGTTCATGAAGCAGTAATCCCCAAGCCGCTGGAATTTGAAGAATTTTATAAAATGTTCCGTCAGAAAACGCGCGGCAAGCTACGCAGCGCCCACCCGGATGAATTGGTAAACCGCGCGTCTGCCGGGAAGGAGTTGCTGTATGTCCGATAAGCCGCTAGACGAACTTAAAGCTGGGCGTAGTATCAATCTTGCTGCAAAGGGTGAAGCTGCTCAAAACGGCAAAAGCGATTGCAGCATGCACAGCGCCACCATGTGTCCGGCTTTCGGCGCATTGCGCGTGACCATGCGTATCGAGGGGCTTGTGCCTGTGCTGGTAGGGGCGGTGGGTTGCCTATACGGGCTGGATTTTGTCTCTCACTTCTACGCTGCCAACAAGCCCATCGTGTCTCCTTCACTTACCCCTCGTGAATTAGTGCAAAGCGACCTGACCGACAAAGTGCTTGATATTGTAAAAGAGGTGGTAGAACACGAAAACCCGCGCATGATTGCAGTAATGTCCTTGTGTACTCCTGAAACTTCCGGCTTGCATCTTGAGCTTATTCCGCGCCGCATTGGGCAAACCGAAATTATACCGATGCGCGTTCCCGCTTATAGTGTGCCGACTCACGCCGAAGCTAAGGACGTGGCAATCAGTCAGATACTCAAGCGCATTGGCGAGAACAACGCGGCAGCAGGGGTGGCATCGGCTCAAGATGGGTTAGTTTCTATCGGGGAAGTGTTTCCCACCGACCCGGTGCAATTGCAGATTGCAATAAGCCGCCTCGGTATTAAAATGCAAGCTGCCCTGCCAAGCAAGGAAATTTCCACCTACTACGATGCGCCAAAAGCTAAAATCGGGGCGTTGTTACACCCCTTCTATGACCGTACCGCCCGCGAGTTGCGCGAGCAGGGCTTGAAGATTTTGCACAGCGCTCCGGTAGGAGCAGAAGGCACTTTTAGTTGGTTCATGAATTTGGGTCGCTTGCTGGAGCTTCCCGCCCATGAAGTGCGCGATATTGCCAACGATGAAGCAAACAAAGTGGCAGACGAGCTTGAGAAAAGTCGATTGGACGGCACGCGCATTATGATTGCCGGATATGAGGGAGGCGAATTGCTTTTTGCCCGACTAATGATTGAAGCAGGCGCAACCGTCACCTTCGTATCAACCAGCGTAAGAGCAGGCGCGGGAACTAAAGAAGACGCGGAATGGCTGGCAGAGCGGGGCGTAAAAGTCATTTTCCGCAAGCGGCATGAAGATGATATTGAAGAATTGCTCAATAACCCGCCCGACTTGTGTATCGGTTCTAGCAACCTTGAGGCGCATGCCAAACGGCGCGGTATCCCTTCAGTCTATTTTACAAACATTGTGTCGGCGCGACCTTTGCTATTATCTAGCGGAGTACGCCCATTAGTGGAACAGATGAAGTTAATACTCAGCCAAACTAATCGCTACACCGCTATGCGCGATTTCTTCGCGGATGCCGCTATTGAAGTGGGCGTACGTGAGCCGATTTCGCTGAAGCAATAAAGGCAGAGGGCGTTAAATTGCGCCCTTGTACCAATTACCATCGCAACTAGTAAGAAAGGCAATTCACTCGTGCCGAATAAAGACTCATTTTCTGTTGATTTTGATTCAATGGATGAAGATGCTTTGGGTATAACCCAAGCGGTAACAACAAAAACCCCTGTCGCCAATGGCGTTAAACCTAAAGCAGTTACTAAAGTTTCCGGCGACCCTATGGAACAGGAGGATATTGGCGAGGCTGAAATAGGATTCACTCCTGACAAAACCGGAGTCAGCAATTTCTGGACAACCAAAAAATCGGCAACACCCGCCCAACCTGAGAAACTTGATAAAAATCTCGGCTACGAAGACGCTGAGGAACATAATTTTACCCGCCGCAAAGTCTCGAAAGGTGAAGAAAGCCAGCGTGAGCATATCCGCGCCAGCGCCAGCCGCATTTTTGGCGAGGAAGAAGGCAAAAAAACGCCCAATATCCCGCTGGATACGCCTGTTTCCAACGGTTATTGGGGCGCGATGTTTACTTTTACCTGTATGAGCGATGTAGAGGTGGTGGTGGATGCCCCGGTAGGTTGTTACAGCCTACCCGCAACGGCAACCATTAACTATACAGATGCGCTGCCCGAAATCGGCAACCTCGCCAGCAGTAACATCACCGAAGTTGAGGTAACGCTAGATGGCACTACCCGTAGGGTTATGGACGCGGTGCGTCGTGTCAAAGAGCGCGAGGAACGCGCCAGGCAAAAGAAGCATCTCATCGTGGTAAGTAGTCAGGAAAGCGAGCTTATCGGGTCTGACCACGTTATGAGCTTGCAGCGCAAACATCCTGATGTCATTTATTTTTCTAGCCGCGCTTTTGAACTGGACGAATGGAAGGCGCGGGATGTTTCGTTGCTGTGGCTTTATCAGGAGCGCAAACGCCGGATTGCTGCCGGATTGGTAGAAAAATCCCCACCCGCCGATTTTGCCAGTACCCCTACGCACCGCGTGAATATCATTAGCTCAACTTACAGTTGCTTTAACAGCTATGCCGATTTGCATGAATTGGAAAGGCTGGTGCGTGGCGCGGGCGGCGACCTTTATTATTCCTTCCCCTTTGGCGCGAAGTTCGCCGATATGGACAGGCTGGATGAGTCGGCGGTAAATGTGGTCATGTACCGCGAGTTTGGCGATTCGCTGGCAAAAGAATTAGGCAAACCCTACCTATTTGCGCCGTTCGGGATGCAAGAAACTACCGAATTTGTTTTGCAACTCGGCAAATTGCTCGGCACCGAAGAACAGGCAAAAGCCTTTGTAGCAAAAGAAAAGCGCGAAACGCTGCTGCCCATCTGGGACATTTGGCTTGGAGCACCGCAAGACTTTTACAATACCACCAAGCTTGCCATTATCGCCAACGAAAGTTACGCGCTTGGCTTGAAGCGGTTTTTGGGCGATGAGCTTGGCATGGAAATCGGCACGGTCATCAATCGCCAGAAATCCAACGATACGAATAATTATATGCTCCGCAATCGCTTACAGGCAGAGCGCCCAACTGTAGTGATGGGAAGCATGAACGAGCGAATTTATATGGCGGAAGCAGGATTGACCGCCCGTTTTATCCCGGCGGCATTGCCCGTACCGTTTGTCAATCGCTCGGTTGGTACGCCCTATATGGGTTATATGGGGGCGGTGTATGTAATCCAGCTTGTCACAAATGCAATCTTTGACGTGCTGTTCGATATTTTACCGCGCGAACGGCGGGATGCTACCGGATTACCGGCAGGACCCGGCGGGATGCGCCCAACCGCAAATGCCGCCCCGCCTGCACAAAGTGAAAAGCATTCTGCGAAACTGGATGAACTCAGCGAGTTGAAGTGGCGCGATGAGGCAAAGACAATATTCGACCAACTACTTGAGAAAGTACCATGGGTAGCGCGTATTTCTGCCAGCGATAAGTTAAGGCAAGCTGCCGTATCTGAAGCGCGTGCCGCAAACCTTGAGGAAGTTACAGTAGAGATGGTGATGAAAGCGTTACCGCAAGTTATGAGATAAGGGTAGCTTTATAAAGGACGTGGGTAACTGCGTCCTTTTTTTGTTTTCAGGTCATATTAAAAGGGAGCGAAGTTTGGTAACTCGCCCCCCCCCTGAATAAATCAATTATTTTAAGTGCCAATAGCCATATTGACTACCTTGATAACCAGCACAATCGCAGTCATTCCCAAATAACCCCACATGCAAAGCATTGCAAGATTCTTGGTTGTTGACCAGATCGGTTTAGGCAAGCTATTCAAGGGACTCATCCGCCAGCTATTTTTATCCAGCTTTGGCTCTCTAACCATAACCTCATTCTTTTTCTGCCGACTAATGAAGGCGATCACTCCAGTGATTAGCAACCCAAAGGTGAGAATTGTCGCCAGAATGAGCGAGAGAATGGTTACATCAATTTCTGGGAAAACTGTGGTTATTGCCATCACAAATGATAACATCATCAATACCCCGATTATAACTGTGCCAATAACGTTTAACCAAGTTGGGTTAGTCCATGGTCCCAGCACATGTTTATCATTGCACAATAGCAGTAGAAAGACCGTTGCGCTAGGCAATAGCAATCCGGCTAAAGCCTGTACACCCATAGTAATCAGCCCAAGCGGGGCATTAGGAATTAGCACTATTGCTGCCGCTACTAATACCAACCCGGCATAAAGCACATAGAACAGCCGGGCATCCTTGAAATTGCGATGCAGCGAATGTTTAATACCAAAGGTATCGCCAAAGGCGTAAGCGGTGGACAGCGAAACGGCGGCGGCTCCGATTATAGATGCGTTAAGCAAAAAGATTGAGAACATAGCACCCATCCAGAAACCGGATACATCGGCAAAGCCCTTAGCTACTGCTCCGGCATCACTGAACTGTCCGTGAAAAGAAGTTCCGTTAAAGGCAAAGGCAGCCGCAATAATCAGGGCGGCGGCTCCAAAAGCTGTAATGAAAGCGCCGATATACGTATCCATTTGTTCGTACTTAATCCAGCGTGGGGTAATCCGTTTGTCAATTACATTGGATTGCTGGAAGAATAGTTGCCAAGGCGCAACCGTTGTTCCTACGATTCCGATAATCAGCAATAGAGCTTTTGAATCGAATTTACCTTCAAGACCCGGAATGAATGTATCACGCATAATCTGTCCGGCTGAAGGATTGCAGAAAATTATCAAGAGCGGAACTAAAATCAGGTTAAGTGCGATAAAGAGATACATAAAACGTTCCCAACGGCGGAAACTGCCGGTTATCACCATAATAATCAGTAAAGCGGCTGAAACCGGAACCGAAATAGCTTGCTCAACTCCAAAAAAGCTCAACGCCATGGCAATACCGATAAATTCAGTTACAATGGTTAGGAAGTTCAGTAGGAACAGGTCTCCAATCGAGAAAGCCGCCCAGAATTTACCAAAGCGTTCGAGAATCAAGCGAGCGTGTCCTACCCCAGTGACCGCACCTAGGCGAACAACCATTTCCTGATTTACTATCAAAACGGGGATGAGTAAAACAATCACCCACAAAAGGCTGGTTCCATAGTTTTGCCCGGCTTGAGAATAGGTTGCAACCCCACCGGCATCGTTGTCACCTACCATCGCGATAAGCCCGGGACCCATGATTGCCAGCATGGTTAAAATTTTCTGTTTCAAGGAACGGCGCGGGGTGGTATCGTTCACCCGGATGGTACCCAACGCGCCTTTGATGTCGCCCAGATGTGCCTCATCCAGCACTGCGCTCCGAGCGACTGCAACGTTCGGCTCAATTAACGAGACGTTTTCATTTATAGTCATGGTTTCACCTCTTCCTTCGGATTGAAATTCAGATAATAAATTCATTTTTTCCATCTTACATTGCTACCTAATCAAAACGATTTGCCCACCATCTTTTTGATAAGCTTTTTCAGGAAAGCCGCTAGGCAACACAAAATAGCGCGGTGGCTTTCAGTGCGCCAATGCACTAGAAATCGGCTACATCCAAAAAAGGGCTAGAAAGCTAGAGCTATTTTTACCTGTAAAACCCGTTGTACTGCAATGTTGAGTATTGAACCAAGAGGGTGCAGGCTGAAAAACTAAGTAGCATGTGGAAGAAAATGCGGAAAATAATGAAAGGCATGTGCGCTAATAGCGCAGAAGAGATAAAAGAAGGTGAAACCAATAATTATAAAGGTTAATCTACCCTTACCTCCTTACCTTGGGTTTTCCCAAAGTCTTCCAAGTTACTACGGTCTGCATCCATAAAAGGATGACTCCTTTCACTAATCTGGTAGTTACAATTGTTCCCGAAAGCAAGGTGGGAGCAATTAATAAGTGCGTTAGTAACAACCAGTAAAATAATTACCTTTCAACTTATTTTATAACACTTTTGATGGTATTAGTCAACCATTTGTGGTTAATTTCACAATTAAATTATAGTAATGGGTTTAATACCATTGTGTGAATAAAAACGACTATTAATCAACTCTAACACTACTAATTAGCCCGTGCTATCTATGATTCTAAGCCTCCATTCTATAGGGTAGTAGCATATAATCTATGCTAATATTAGAATATTATTAATCTCTTGACTTAGTTACATTTTCAAACATACAATGATTACGAGTACCCTTACTTTTGCTGGCTTGTTCCGGTCAGCTAACCAGTATATGCCATTAGTCTTGCTAAGCTATCTTATCAATACTCCAGTTCTAGATAATTCGGGAAAAGAAATAGCCGCCCTGAAAGACCTTTCGGTTTGTTTAAATCCGGCGGGAAAGAATAACCAATTCAAAGAACCCCATCCTCACTTGACCGGTCTGGTAGCCGAGAATGAGGAGGAGGAATGGTGGATTCCGCTTCGGCAAGTCCAATCATTTGGTGAAAAAGAAATAAAATTATCTGTCTCCGTCAAAGAGATTGTTAAGTTTGAGCGTTTCCCCGGCGAAGCTTTGCTAAAGGAAGATATACTTGATAACCCGTTGGTTGATTTGCAAAGGCGCAGAGTTGTTCGGGCTAATGACCTTGTTCTGAATATTGTGGGCAACCAACCTGTTATCTGGCTAATCGCAGTAGATGTATCATTGCAAGCGCGACTACTCCGACTTATCCCTTTCCTTTCAAAGAAAGGTGGGATATTGGTGTTGGATGACGAAATGTTGGATTGGTCTGAGGTGGAATATTTGACCAGCAGCGCACCCGAAGCGCATCTGGACATTCAACACGAACACCTAGAAGGGTTGAGCGTGGCTTATCTGGTGCCTCTATTAGAGGAATTACCTCCAGAACTTGGCACCGAAATCGTTGAGGATTTAAGCCCGAAGGTAGCGGCGGCAGTGCTAGAAAATATAAGACCCGATTGCGCTGTAGATATTCTTCAATTGCTAAAAGAAGAAGACCGTTTGGAAATCTTCACTAATATGAGTCCGGTGGTAGCGAATCGTCTGTCTGAAGTTCCTGATCGGTTGTTGTAATTTAGAACCACAACCCTGTATTTTTCTGGAAACAGAAGGCACCGCTAGTCGAGCGGGTTACTGGGCAAAATAGCCATGACTCTTCTAAAACCACCCTCAAGCGCCCGCTCGCCTAAATACCCGGAGAAGTGCAACAACCGATAGCTTACTTCTCTCCTTCATACTTGGCAATATCTCTTGTGGAAATTTGACGCACACCTCGCAATTTCCCTCCACCTTTATTATAGATACTGTATAATTTATTTCGCAGTAAATCTTTTTTGATATTCAGGCTTTCTCAACTCATCCTGATTTGCTATGCTCAATTTTGACTTACAACTGATTTTCTCCCTTGTAGGTTTTGGCTCATTCCTGTGGATGGGCTTATATATGATTTCCCGCATCTCAGGACGCACCAACCTCACCCTCACTTGCTTTTTCGGGATACTAACGCAAGCATATTTTTTTGTTCAAACTATCCTAGTAAATTTTGTCTCAGGAGGGCGTGATATAGGAGTGTTCGTTCATCGGACAGGTTGGTGGAGTAATGTTATTCCACTGGTTTTCTGGTTTCATATTAGCAGCCTCGTAGTAAGGCGCGGTCCAAAACGAACCCTCTTTACCCCTGCCGTAATTGCAATATATCTAATAGGCATCATAATTTCTCTGCTCGGTTCATTTACCGAGCTTCTATTGGAACTTTCCAAACCGGTAGTTTTCAGTGATGGGAGAATATTTGTAGGCGTTGGCTCCTATTATGAAATATATCTACTCTTTGTGTTATTGGCTGGCGGTGGCGCTTTTCTAAATTTTATAGGCTATTATTTAAGGATACGTAAAAGCCCTGACCCATTTCTGCTTTCCTTAAAAATTCATATCAGTTTACTGGCATCTGGCGCATTTATGTTTTTTGTTGGTGGTCTATTCCTTGCTCTCAGATTTAAATTTAATTTTGATGCCCCTAGCTATCCCGGTTATCTTGCGCTGGTGTTAGGTTTGGGTTTATGCAGTTATTCGGTTATTAATTTTGAAATGCTGGTTGCCGGAAAACACGCTCAGCGAGATTTTATTTACAGCTTTAGCGGTATATTTCTGATAAATCTGCTCTATACTATTCCGCTAGTATTGCTTGGCGTTAGCTCTCCGATTATCTTAGTGGTTCTGATTGGGATTGTAACTACTACACATACCATTTTTGATTTCGGGCGTAGTCTAATGGATCGTTTGTTTTTTACCAAAATAGAGCAAGATGCTCGCAAAGAAGCCCGCGATTACGCTACCTTTCTTATTACACAACCAGTTGCAACCGAAGAGATGAGACTTCTTGGTAATAACATAGCCGTAACGGAAACCAATTCGGAAAATAATAGTGATGAGGAAATAGGGGAGTTTGGCAGCGTTAAAAGTTTTAATAATATGGTACGGCGTGCTATAACTGCTTTGAAAAGCCCCCCTCAACTGGTTAAAAGTCCCTTGCTGAGTTTGGCGCAGGTTGAGAACAGGCTAAAACGGGATAGCTTGGCAGATAATCGTCTTAATCGTGCGATAGTTCTGAAAAGTATTCTGACCGAGATGATAGAGCGTTTGCGTCCTGTCGGGAATGTCACTTATGGCACAACCGATACATGGCGCTTTTTTAATGTGCTGTTTTTTCCGTATGTGCGCGAAATTTCCAAGAAGCAGGCTTTTGCAGAGGCTCGCCGATTGTCGGATGAGCGTAGAAAAAGCGGCGTGTCTGAGAAAAATGAAATGGAAAAGGCGCTAGAATGGCTCAGCGATATAGAGGAGGATACTTTCTATAAATGGCAACGGCGTGCCTCCGATACAATTGCCGAGAGTTTACGCGAGGAAGAAACGGCATTAAGGAGTCAGCCCCTCTCTAGCCCGATAGCGCGGCAAGCTGAAATTAACCGAAGCCAGTAAATTTAATTTGAAGAAACCAAAAGAGTTTTTGTGCTTTTCACTATAGCTTTGCAAATACCAATTCTCAGCTAACTCTCAGCATTATTTAAGATATATTTAACTCATTAAATCAAGGGCTGTGTTAACCTGAAATTCAGGTAAGGTTAGAGAAAGGCAATATATGGCACAACCCCGCAACAACCTACAGTCGGGAAAACCTAATACTAGCACTCGAATCTTGGTGATTGATGATGAGCCGGGTATTGTTGATTTCATCGAGTTGGGTTTGGGTTACGAGGGCTATGAAGTTTTAACCGCTTCAGATGGCAAAACCGGCTTGCAACTTGCTTTATCAGAAGTTCCCGACCTGATTATTCTGGATTTGATGTTGCCGGGAATTGATGGTTTTGAGCTATGCCAGAAACTTCGCCAGACCTCAAAGGTTCCGGTAATTATGTTGACGGCACGTGATGAACTAAATGACCGGGTGCGCGGTCTTGACTTAGGCGCAGATGATTATTTAACTAAACCTTTCCAGTTCAAAGAATTGGCTGCCCGCATTAGGGCGGTGTTGCGGCGCGGCAATAATAGCCCGGAAGATAGTACAGAAAAAGGCGCTAAGCTGATTCAAGTGCAGGATATTACGCTTGACCCTGCCTTGCGCGAGGTGCGGCGCGGTTCAACCCGTATTGAATTGAGCTTACGCGAATATGAATTGTTGGAACTAATGATGCGACATCCCAACCAAGTGTTACCGCGCGATACAATTTTGGACAAGGTATGGGGCTATGATTTTGGCGGGGACGCTAATATTATAGAGGTGTATGTGCGCTATTTGCGCCAGAAACTTGGCAAGCCCAATCCGATTACTACCATCAGAGGGATAGGGTATCTAATGAAATTGCGCCATGAAGAGGAGGAGCCAGATTAAAACCTTGCTGGCTCAGCTAAATACCCTTCGCTGGCGGTTAACTTTGTTTTATACCGGGCTATTGGCTATTTTGCTGCTGGCTATTGGGTTATTTGTATATTTTCAGCTAGAAAATTTCATGATTGATAGTGTTTCTACCCGCCTGAAAGATAGAACCGCTACGCTGATAAGTGGAAAATTGGATTCTTCTCCCGGTACCAACCAAAGAAGATCCGGGCAACCGGATACATTACCAAGATTAGCAGACCGTATTGCTGCTGACGGCAATTCGACTGATATGTATGCTGCGTTATTGGATTTACGCGGTCAAGTAGTAACGGTGGAACACCCCGTTTCGATACTACCGCCATTTGTACCCAATTCACCTTCTTCTGATGAGCTACTCCGTTCTCGGCAAAATGGTTCAGCACAATTCATTATAACCCTAACTACTTCAAGTTCTAGCATTGGGCAAGTGAGCCGTGAGCGCGGACTTGCCTATTTAATTCCGGTCTCTGGCATTAGCTCGAATGGGCAAGCCTTAGATATTGCCGGTTATATTTTGCTGGCAGCCTCTATCAACCAATCGGATGTGGTTTTAGGACAATTGCGGTTTATCTTGCTAATCGCCTTATTCGGTGCGCTAATTCTGGCGTTGTTGTTAGGCTTGCCTTTGGCGCGTCTTGGGCTTGCGCCGTTAAAGAAGATGTCACGAACTGCCGCTCGTATTGGCAAAGGAGACTTGAGCCAGCGAGTTGATTTGCCTATCTCTCAGGCTATCGCGCCAAATGATGAAGTGCAGCAATTGGCGCAGGCTTTTAACCTTATGCTGGATAAAATTGAACAATCTTTTCAAAAGCAGCAGCAAAGCGAAATTCGCACCCGCCAGTTTGCGGCGGATGCTTCTCACGAACTGCGCTCGCCGCTTACGGTGTTGGGTGGTTATCTTGACGTTTTATTGATGGGCGCTAAGGATGACCCAGTGAGGGCGATGCGAGTTTTACAATCTATGCGCCGTGAAGTTGATAGAATGAGCCGTCTGGTGGTAGATTTGCTGACACTAACTAGGTTGGATGCGAATGGAGCAAGCAACCTACGAGTTGAAACCTTACGGGTAGCAGACCTATTGCATAGTGCGGTTGAGGCTATGAGAGTGATAGCAGGAGAAAGAAAAATAGAGCTACAACTTTCTCCCGAAACCGAGCAAGCCTGCCTGACAGGTGATAATGATCAGCTTCACCGTGTGTTTGTGAATATTCTTGATAATGCAATTCGCTATACCGATAATGATGGACTGCTAAAAATATCAACTGCAATAGCCGAAAAAGGGCATTTGATTGAAATTTCCCTCGCCGATAACGGTTGTGGTATTCCAGCAGAGCAATTATCTCGTATCTTTGACCGCTTTTATCGGGCAGACCCTTCACGCAGTCGCCAGACTGGTAACGCTGGTCTCGGTCTTTCCATCGTTAAATCTATTGTAGAAGCGCATGATGGGTCTATAAAGGTAACTAGCGAGGTGGGGCAAGGCACGTGTTTCACGCTCAGTTTTCCTTTCAGTGTAGCCGAAACGAGCTTTCCAAATGCTTTGGTAAATCACGCCCACGATTCAAAGTCGGGTAGGAACACGAGTCGGACAGGAAAAGTCGTTAGTTAGGAATATCACAAGTTAGGATGCAAAGGTAGTTGTAAGGAAGGTGCGACCCAAGTGAAATCTTAAAAGTGGATAAAGTCGCCGCATTCTGGTCGCTGTTTCTTCTGGCACGGTCGCTATTTTTTCTGGCTGGAGGCTCCCTTTACTCCTTACTTACTTCTCTCTTTTACTTCTGTCTTTTTTTTCGCTTCTCCTAATTCTAGCAAACCTTTCTTCTTTTAGTTCACCAACAGTAGCAGCCCTGAAACGTGAAAACGTGCGAAACTGAATTGTTACCGCTAATTAAAGCGTAACTTCAGGCAAGCCTCTCCTTTTGGTAAGGTGGCTGTTTTCTTACAAGCCCAACGTCTCAATGGCTTCCGGTTGGGTAACTCTTGGGGGCTTGCCTCTCAGAATAGTTGGTCTGACTTTCATTCCCTTCTTTCTAATCCTTAGAGAAGGATACGTTATCTTTATTTCGGGAATTGCTCAGCGAAATTTGCAAATCAAGTACAGTACCCTGTCCCGGTTTGCTCTCAATCTTGAGATAACCGCCGGATTCACGGGCGCGTTGCCGCATATTGATAACTCCTAATCCTCCACCGATTGCCAGTCGGTTTATATCTTCTGGAATTGCGAAACCACAGCCATCATCAGAAATTACCAGTCGGATAGAATCTTCTAGCAAAGTAAGTTTTATGCAAGCGTTTTGCGCTTTTGAATGCTTCACAATATTGTAAAGCGCTTCTTGCGCTACCCGATAAAGATTTAATTCTTGCGGTGGATTAAGTAAACCTGCAACATCTTCGTTTAGAGTAGTTTTTACCTTTACCCCAGAATGGCGTGATATGTCCCCTGCCAAACCCTCTAAAGCAGCAATCAAGCCCAAATCACTCAATATCTTCGGTTGCAGGTCGCGACTCAACAAGCGCAAATTGCTGATAGTGGCTTCCAAACTATCCTGCAAACGATTAAGGCGTTTCTCAATATTAGAAGGAAGGGGGTTTTCCTCAACCGCTTCAGGGCTGCCTGAAACAGGTTTCAGAGTATCGGTCAGGTCACAGCGTAACAGGTCAATCTGTCGCCCAAGCCCTATCAAGCCCTGTACCGTATCATCGTGCAGTTCACGGGCTAGGCGATTGCGCTCCTCAGCTACCGCTGCCTCGCGGGCGCGAGCGTGCAGACGTGCGTTATCAATGGCGGTAGCAATTTGCTCCGCTAGAATTTCCAGCACAGGCACATCTTCCGGGTCAAATGCATCAATATGAGGTTGTTCGATATTCAAAACCCCGATACAGCGTTCATTCACCTTGAGAGGCATATCCAGTTCAGCCTGAGTATCTATGCAATGGATATAATAGGGGTCGCGGCTCACATCATTCGCCAGACGGGTCTGCTCATTGCGTACCACCCAACCAACCATGCCTTGGCTAATATGCATTCGCTTGGCATGTAGGCAAATGTTATTATTAGCTCGGTCTGCCTCAGAGCAAGCGGTATGAAAAATGTAGTTACGGTCGTACTGATCTAGCAAATATACCGACACTACATCGAAGCCAAAGGTCTTTTTTATTAAATCAACCGTTTCTATCAGCAGTTGTTCAAGGTCGAGGGTGGTATTAATTTTCCGGCTGACTTGCATAACCGCTCGTAATTGGGCTGCTTTGCGATCTCGATTATCCCGCTCTATACTCAACATAGGTATTACTCTCCCTCATCCAAATCAAGGTCGGACAGGCTCAAGATGCGCCTTTTCAAACCTTGTAAAACTGCCTCGGTACGTGAACCAACTTCAAGCTTATCGAAAATATTGGCGAAATGCGCCTGAACTGTACGCGGACTTAAAACCAATTTATCGGCTATTTCTTTATTGGACAAGCCCCGCCCCGCCAGCTTTAAAACTTCCAGTTCACGGTCAGTCAAATGCTCGGTTGGTTGGTTGGGTTCGGATTTGCCAATTGAACCCGGTTGGTTTTTGATTGCAAAGCGTCCCAATACTTTTTTCGCCACCGTAGGATGCAAAACCGCCTCGCCCCTACTCACAGCCCTAACTGCTTCCACCAGTTCATGGCTGCGTACTGTCTTGAGCAAGTAGCCTGCCGCGCCCGCTTCCAGAAGGGCAAATACATATTGGTCTTCATCGTGTGCGGTAAGAGCTAGAATAGCAATTGTGGGACGTTGCGCCTTGATTTGGCGAGTAGCGGCGATTCCATCTAGCACAGGCAAACCAACATCCATCAATACCACATTGGGTAAAAGGCGCAAAGCCATTTCAACGGCGGTTTGCCCATCACCCGCTTCACCTACAACGGTCATATCTGGTTGGCGGTTGAGCAATTCGGCAGTACCCTCACGCACCACCGCATGGT
This sequence comes from Candidatus Chlorohelix sp., assembly GCF_037138995.1. Taxonomy (NCBI): domain Bacteria; kingdom Bacillati; phylum Chloroflexota; class Chloroflexia; order Candidatus Chloroheliales; family Candidatus Chloroheliaceae; genus Candidatus Chlorohelix; species Candidatus Chlorohelix sp. Next base: position 16,359 of record NZ_JBAXHI010000030.1, read on the forward strand.
CTTCCACCAACAGCACTTTTATTCTCGTATCCTGATTGATATTTGACATTCTCTCGCACGTTTCTGGATAACCAGTACACTAATTAATAAAATTATAGCTCAAATTATAACACCTAACAGCGCACAATTACCTATAGTTATTTAGCCATATTAAGGTATTTGACGTATAAGTTATAAATTTGACTAAAGAAAGTGCCTTAACACCCCCTGCTTTTAGCATAGAGGTAATAGTTAGCCATAGGTCTGGGTAAAAGTGGTAATTAAGCCTGCAAGATAAAATATGAATCAGGCAAGGGGTTTAAACCCCCCTTGTCTGTTACTAGAGGCAAATAAAGGGCTATTTCGCCCACACCAACGAGCTGTATGTGCCGCTGCCAAGTTCCACCGAACTTGCCACGTTCTGCCCACTAAGGGTTACAACCACCAGCGTACCGCGTACTGCCCCAGTCGCGGGGCTGGAAGTTCCGGTTTTGATATAAGCCAGTTTCTTGCCATCTGGAGACCATGTCGGTTTGGTTGCGCCAAACCCGGCGCGTACTCCTCCAATTTTGGTTTCAGTGATAGCATCCAGTTTTGGTTGAGCTTTCGAGGCATCGAAAATATCCAAATCCATCACTCCGGTAGCGGGTAAACCTTCGACCACCATCAGGCTGCTGCCCGGCGCACCCAATACGCGGTTGAAACCGCCCTCGTAATTTGTACCCCACAGCTTTATATCCTTGCCATCGGTGGTATTCAAGCTGAACAGCAACCCGCTATGCCCTAGCGTAGTAAAAGCAATTTGCTTGCCGCCATCCACGAACGCTGGAGAGTTAATAAATTCGGGGAATACTTGGAAGGGGAAGCCATATTGACTCCAATCGGAGGGAAATTTTTTAGTATTAATCGCCTCCCATTCGTTCTTCCCTTCAAAATTAATCAGACGCACCGCATTTTCTATCGCGTAATTATAATCGGTAGGGATACGCCCATCTGTTACAAAGACGATACGCTTGCTATCGGAAGCCCATGAGCCTTGCTGCCCATCGGCGAGTTTACGCGGGCTTATGCTGCCCAATTCGGTAATCCAGAGTTCGTGTTTATCCTTGAAATCGTACTTCCCGTCTTTATTGCTATCCAGAATACGGGTAAATATTATGAACTTACCATCGGGTGAAAATTCTGGTTCTGTGTCGCTGACGGCAGAGAGTTGTTCGGGAATCAATTTTGTAGGAGCATCTTTCAGGTTTGAAAGGTAAAGTGAATAAGCCCCGTTTTGCCCTCGCAAACTGGTAGCCAGCATATCTCCTTGCGCCGATAGTGCAATATCGCCGGATGCGCCTAGTTTCGTGCTGTCCACTAACTGCTTCTTCTCTTTGGTATCGGTATCGAGCGTATAAACATTGCCGTTTTCTACATATGCCAACAGGGTACTGCGAGTTGGAGCTAGAGTTGTGGTAGAGCTAGTCGTAGTGGCAAGGGTAGTCGTTGTAACAGTGGTTGGCGTAACTGTTGGCACTTCAATAGCAGCGGTAGTGGTTGGTATGGCAGAAGTAACCGATACGGCGGTGGCTGTAACAGGGATTGGGGTGGCAGGTTTGCTGGTAGGTGTGCTGTCCCCGCAGGCAATCAACAACCCGGCAAAGAGAAGCAAAATCAGCATTATGGTTAATTTTCTTACAATTTTGTTCATCGCTATTCCTTTCACCGCACACCATGCCTTTTGTTTATTAGATTTTGCTAATTATCAGTAAATAGACCATGATTAATTATATCACGCTTGCTATAACGGATTGCACCGGGAAAGCCGAACTGCAACGACCCCTTATCTTTATAACGTATATCGGGCTTAACAGTCACAGCAAGCATCGAAATAAAAATACTATGGGCTTTATGGGCAAAATTTCACTTGTAAAATTTGGTAGAAACGGCTTGTTTCTGTTAAAATTATGAAGTATTAGCTGATTACAAACTGGCGAGCAAACAGAGGAAGGGTACAAAGATGTCAACTGCTAAAGATACCTACAAAATGTACGGCAAAGATGATTTTAGCCTAGAGTTGAACGAGGATGAACGCGAAATACTTAACATGGTACGCGACTTTGCCCGGAATGAAGTAAAGCCTCGCGCCGCCGAAAATGACGCTAAAGCCGAATATCCTACCGACCTCGTAAAGCAGATGTCCGAATTAGGCATTATGGGGCTATCGTTCCCAGAGGAATACGGCGGAGCAGGGCAAAGTTATATTCTTTTTGCGCTGGCAGTCGAAGAATTGTGCGCTGCTTGCGCCTCTACAGGTCTGGTATTTGATGTAAATATGAGCCTTGGAGCAGAGCCAATTCTATTTTTCGGAAATGAAGAGCAAAAAATGAAATGGTTGCCGGGTATGGCAAGCGGCAAGAAATTGGGCGCGTTGGCTATGACCGAGCCGGGCGCAGGCAGCGATGCCGCCGGTATCAAAACCCGTGCGGTGCGCGATGGCGATAGCTATATTATCAATGGCTCCAAAACTTTCATTACACTTGGCAGTGTAGCCGAAACCTATGTAGTTACTGCCGTTACCGACCCAGAACTACGGGCGAAGCATCGCCACATCAGCGATTTCGTGGTGGAAAAAGGCACTCCCGGCTTGAGCTTTGGCCAGCCAATGCACAAGATGGGCATTACCGCCAGCATGACTACTGAAGTATTTTTTGATGATGTGCGTGTACCCGCTTCAAATTTGCTCGGTCAGGAAGGCGATGGCTTCAAAATTACGATGGATACCCTCGATGGAGGGCGGGTAGGGGTAGCGGCTCAAGCAATCGGTATCGCCCGTTCTGCCCTTGAAGATTGTATCGAATATGCCACGCAACGCAAGCAATTCAATACACCTGTCACCGAGTTTGAAGGCATCCAATTTATGCTGGCAGATATGGCAACTGCGATTGATGCGGCTCGCCTATTGACTCTACGCGCTGCCTACCTGCGCGAGAAGGGTATTCCCTGCGCTCGCGAAAGCAGTATGGCAAAGCTGTTTGCAGGAGATACCGCAATGAAAGTAGCCACCGATGCGCTTCAAATCTTTGGCGGTTACGGTTACATTAAAGAGTACCCTGCTGAACGCCATATGCGCGATGCAAAAATCACCCAGATTTACGAGGGAACACAGCAAGTGCAACGTCTGGTAGTGGCTCGCCAAACGTTGAAAAATCTGGTAAAGCGTTAATTATCTGTGGCTACTGTTTATCTCGCGTTAGGTGCAAACCTCGGAGATAGAAGAGCTAATCTTGCCGCTGCGCTGGAACGTCTCCGGCTAGGCGGCAAGTTTAGAGTTAGTGCGGTTTCCGACTTATACGAAACCCGCCCGGTAGGCTACACCAATCAGCCCGATTTCCTGAATATGGCGTTGGAAGGCGAAACCGAACTGCCTCCGCTTGAATTGCTGGAACGTCTGCAACAAATTGAGCGTTTGGCAGGACGGGATTTTTCTGTTCCTCGTAACTACCCCCGCCCGCTTGACCTCGACATACTTTTTTATGGCGACCAATTGGTTAATGATGTTGTCCTTCAGATTCCGCATCCACGCTTGCAAGAACGCGCCTTTGTACTTGCGCCGCTTGGCGAACTTGCGCCAAATATTAACCACCCGCTACTTCAGAAGAGTATAAAAGAATTGCTGTCTCCATACGACCTCGAAAAGGAAGGCGTATTTCGTTATAGCGCCGAACCACGTCTGCAACCTCCCTTCCCCCGGTTTCTTTTTGTGACGGGCAAATTAGCTGCATCTATACTGGAAGATTATTTGCAAACCTTGAGCGCAAAGCTTAACTTTACTTACGGGATAGCTACACTGAATATGGATGTTGCCGCTTTTATGAGCGTACGCTATATTGCCGACCATCTAAAGCTTCCAAAGGAAGAATCAGGTATTTACGATTTGCTGGTTATTCCCGGTTGGGCTAAAGGTGACATTGCTTCTCTTGAAAAAGCCATTGGTATAAGGGCGGCGCTGGGACCTACCGATTTGCCGGAATTGGAAAGATGGCTGGAACTACAAATACGCCAAACTAATAACTTGCCTATTTTTCATCATTACTATAATGAGGAACAGTTGCGGGAGATGCAAGCGCGTCTGACCGATTCAAATATCAGGATTTTCACCGATGGCAAGCGTATCCACGTCTTTAATGACCAATTGTTTGTGTCAAGCGGCATTGATGATAAGGAACTCCGAGCCCTATTTCGCCAATTTGGAATTGATAATGCTTCCCACGCCTTTTATTTAGGGCGCGAATTTTACAAAGCCGCAATTAGCATCCGCTTAGGCTTACCCTATCATCAAGACCGAGAACTGGAGCTATGACGTTATCTTCCAATCCTTTATGTTCCTCTTGCTTCGGATAGTGGCACAGCCTCAACTACATAAGTACCCGCCATTTTGTCATGCATTCCCTGTTTCCCCTTATCCGCCAGCATTACATACAGCACTACAATATAACCGACTATGTATATTGCCAAAACTACTATAAAGATGGTAAACAATGCACCTAAAAATTGCCCCGCTATATCAGAGTTTGACTGGCTTAGGATATTATCATTTATTAGCAACGGCATTAATAAATTGACTGTAATTCCGGCTACCGTCACCAACATAAAACTATAGAGGATTCCCCATAATGCTCTTAAAACGGCTGAACCCAAAGTTAAGGGGCTACCGCCACTGCGTATAACTTTAATATGGTTGATACGATGCCCAATAGTTTGTCCTCCCATAAATACTGTTATCACATGATAGAGAAACGGAATCGTACTAACCATAATTATATTGAGTAAATTCGAGAATATCCAATCAAAAAAATTGGAGTTGCTGGAAATGCTGGTTGAAGGGCTATTATAATTTGATTTTTGGCTAGAGCTATCGGGCATAGTTACGCTGGCGATACCGATAAAGATAAAAAAGATGAAGTAGAATAAAGACGATAAAAGATAGGTGATAATCGAGTCGATTACTGCACCCCAGAACCGCCCCATTAATCCAGCTAACCGCATTATGACGGTTTCGCCATCTTCTCCCGTAAAATAATAGCAACCTTTGTAAACACCGGTTTCAACCTTTGGTGAGGGTGGCACTTTTGGCTCAGAAAAGGGTGGTGTAGGCGGAGGTTTTACTGCTTCTGTTGCCGGTGATGGTTTAAGCTGTTGCCAAACTGGCGGGTTATCCGTTTCGCTTTTGTCTGCCGGGAGAGTTTTTTGCAACAAATCTTCAATTGATAAAGTTGAATTAGCGGATGTGCTGGCTATTGTATTTCCAGCAGTTACATTCGTTTGTATCGGTTTCATCCACGAAGGTACGAACCCATCATACACATTGGCGTTTACAGAATTGGAACTTTCCGAAGGGGTTAAGGGAAAATTACAAGCAAGGCATTTGGTAGAGTCTGCTAAATTTTCAAATTGGCATTTTGGACAAAGCATTTTGTTTCATCCTTCAAATTAATAGACGGTTGATTAAGACATTGCAAAATACTGTCACTATTATTCTAGGGCAACTCTAAATCTAAAAAAATAGCGTATTTATATTTTTGTAGGGATGGGGTTTTGGCTCGGAAAAGGGTGGTGTCGGAGTTTGTATCATTTTATTGCTCACCCCGTTCCCATAAAAACGAGTTGGTTTGACTCGCTCTTATGGGAAACGCGGCTTTATATTTAAGCATCCCGCCGTGTTAACTAGCGTTAGCACAGGGTGTAATACTGTCAGTAGTTGAGTGGTCTGAATATTTAATAGCCACTTGCCAGTTTGCGCCTCGCCTCGTTTAGCCACTCAATCACTGCTTCGTTTTGGCGAATGCGGAGGGTGGTGACCAATTCCACGTATTCCTGTTCTTCAGGAGTTGGGTCGCGGGCTAACTCATGTTCACTTGGTTTGGGGTGGCTGCGTTTGCCCTTTGGGCTGAAGTCTTCTTCTTCGCCTAGATTCAGCCCGCTATAATTCCCTGCGCGGATGTCTAGTAAATTCTCCACTTCTTCGTTCAGGGTATGTCCCTGCCTCAACCGTTCAAGCGCTTGCCTACATAGTTCGATTTGCCTGCCGATGAGCGCACCCACATCATCGGTACCAAGCTGGCGAGCAAAGTAGAGTTTGATAAGAAAATCGGGTTGGATTTCGCGCAGACGCGCTACAGGCGAACGTACCCACTCGATAAAAGCAGCCCGCCCGGTGCCGGTCAGGTTGAAAACACGTTTGGGCGGACGGTTTCCCTGAATCTCCATTTCAGCCTCTATGTAGTCCATCTTTTGCAACTTTTTGAGATTGGCATAGAGCATACTCATTTCAAGGTGACAAATCGTGCCTAATGCAGTTTCTGGAGCAAAGCGGCGAGCTAATTCGTAACCATGCTTTGAGCCGTCCATCAACAAGCCAAGCACAGCGTATTCGGTGGGCATCCAGATTTTTTCAGAGATAGCCATTGTTCAATCACTCCAATATTAATTTATTGAATAGTATCCTGAAAAAGTAAAGTCGTCAAGGTGTAGCAATCAGGGCGATTCAGAAAATAATATTTTACAATTGCCGAACTCAACATATTGGCAACCTGTAAAATTTCAGAAGTGATAGTAAGCTCACATTGTTAAACACTGAAACGCCCTAAGGGGTGAGGTTGCAGAAGTTGCTTTTTTATGGCATGATAGCGAAGAAGGAAATCACTCATTTCAGTTTTACTTCAATTTTCTATTTTGGTAGATAAACTAATAAGGCTTATGAGTTTGAAAATAGATGACATCTCTAATGCCCCTACTCTGAATCAACCATTACTTTAATTTAAATAGACTAATACCTAGTCTTGATTTGTTTGTTAACCATCAGCAAGATTGAAAAGCTGAAAATTGATTATCAAAGCATTGCGGACTAGGTACTAGCAATAGAAAAATCTAGTTTAGCTAGAAAACTCGAATGGTGAAGAAATGAAACGGGTGATTATCACAGGGGCTACCGGTTTTGTCGGGGCTAATTTGACCCGTCAGTTGTTATTAGAGGGTCATGAAATTCATCTTTTAGTCCGCCACGGCTACCAACTTTGGCGTATCGAAGATATTAAGAGCCATCTGCATTTTCATGAAATCGCTTTTGAGGATGCTCAGCGTGTTGTTCATACAATAGCTCAGATTCGACCTGATTGGATTTTCCATCTCGCAACCTATGGAGCATATTCCTCTCAGGGAGAAGCGCTGAAAGCGGTGTACTCCAACTTTTTGGGAACGGTTAATCTAGTCGAAGCCTGTTTGAAGTGCGGTTTTGAGGCTTTTGTGAATACAGGCTCATCGTCTGAATACGGACTTAAGAATTTCCCCCCCGCAGAAAATACCTTGTTAGAACCCAATAGCTATTATGCTGTAACAAAAGCTGCTGCCACCATGTATTGTCGCTACAGCGCCCAGCGTTACCAAGTCCACATACCTACACTTCGCTTGTACTCCGTCTATGGTCCTTATGAAGAACCTACTCGATTGATTCCAACGCTGATTACACAAGGGCTACAAGGGGAATTGCCGCCGCTGGTTAATCCTGCTATTGCGCGTGATTATGTTCATGTGGATGATGTATGCGAAGCGTATCTGTTAGCTGCTGGCAAAGTCATGCCAGAAGCAGGGGCAATCTATAATGTCGGTTGTGGGCAGCAAACTTCGCTGGCACAGGTGGTGGAGTTTGCTAGGCGCTCCTTAGATATTCGGGCTGAGCCTCAATGGGGTTCTATGGCAAACCGCCAATGGGATAGCGATGTATGGGTTTCCGATAACAGGAAAATAGAAAAAGAATTGGGCTGGAAACCTCGCCTGACTTTTGAGCAAGGCTTTAACAAAAATATAGAATGGTTTAAAGACAATCCGAAATTATTGCAGTATTATTACGACCACCGCGAATTTCCAAAATAAGAAATATGATAGCACATAAGAGGAAGTAGAATGACTTTAGCGCAAGAGGTCAAACAAATTATTCTAGAGCAATCTAAAAGAGCTAATGTAGGGCATATAGGGTCAAACTTATCTATTGCAGATATCGTAACTTCCCTTTACACTTCGATTTTGCAGATTTCTGACCCCGATGACCCAGAGCGCGATCGTTTTATCCTTTCCAAAGGACACGCTTCATTGGCGCTTTATGCGTCTCTTTATTTGAAAGGTTGGCTAACCAAAGAGGAGCTAAACACCTATTGCGGAGAGGATAGCCTGCTAGGAGTACATCCTGAGCATAAGTTGAAAGGGGTTGACTTTTCAACTGGGTCTCTAGGGCAGGGACTTTCAATGGCAACTGGGGCAGCCCTAGCAGCACGTTATCAAGGCTCCCAAAGGCGGGTGTTTGCCGTGATTAGTGATGCAGAATGTAATGAAGGTTCTACTTGGGAAGCAGTTATGTTTGCTGCCCATCATAAGCTTGCCAATTTGATTGTAATTATAGATCTAAATGGTCAGCAAGCTATAGGTTATACAGAGCAGGTACTTTCTCTTTCTCCTATGTCTGAGCGTTGGAAAGCCTTTGGTTGGGATGTGCATGAGGTAGATGGTCACAATTCCAGCCAAATTATTAATATTGTAGAAGGTCTCAATACAGTTGATGATTTACCCCACGTCCTGATTGCGAAAACAACCTTTGGGAAAGGGGTGTCTTTTATGGAACGGCAAATCAAATGGCATTACTACCCAATGTCAGATGAAGAATATCAGCAAGCGCTAAATGAAATACGAGGAAGCTAATGAGAGCGGCTTTTGCACAAACCCTAGCAGATTTAGCTGAGAATGACTCCAGAATTGTAATGCTAACTGGAGATTTGGGTTATATGGCGTTAGAGCCTTTCAGCCAACGCTGGCCCGAGCGATTTATAAACGTTGGAGTGGCTGAACAAAACATGGTTGGTATAGCTACTGGCATGGCAGAAGCAGGCTTGTTGCCTTTCATCTATTCGATTGTCACTTTTGCCACTCTACGCCCCTATGAGTTCATCCGTAATGGACCCGTGCTACACAAATTACCCGTGCGAATAGTGGGAGTTGGGGGCGGCTACGAATATGGAACTGCAGGACCTACTCATCATGGGCTTGAAGATGTAGGAGTCACTCGCTTGCAACCCGGTCTTACTGTCGTAGCTCCAGCAGACCACCAGCAAGCACGCTCTGCCTTTCAAGCAACATGGAATCTGCCCGGTCCTATCTACTATCGTCTAGGCAAGGATGATAAAACTACCGTACCTCATTTAAACGGTAGCTTCAAGCTAGGTCATACCCAGAATATTCGTCAAGGTAAAGATGTATTATTAATTAGTATGGGTAATATAACTGCCGATGTGGTTGTGTTGGCTGATTTGCTTGCATTGGAAGGGATTGAAGCTACTATATTAGTTGTCTCAAGTTTCAACCCTGACCCAACTGACGACCTATTAGCCACCCTTGCAGGTTTTAAGGTAGCCATTACTATCGAAGCTCACTATATTACAGGCGGCGTTGGCTCGCTAGTATCTGAAATAGTTGCAGAACACGGGCTAAACTGCCGGGTTGTGCGTTGTGGAATAAGGAATAGCCCTGATGGATTAACCGGTAGCCAGAGCTATTTATATCAAAAGCACGGTCTTTCCAAGCAAGCTTTATTTGAAACAACTCTGAGAGCTTTAAGCAAGGATAGAGAAGTCAATGGGTAAGAAAAAAATTAGTGCTATTATTGCATGCTATCGAGATGCCCAAGCTGTTCCGATTATGTACCAACGTTTGACAGCTGTATTTCAAAAAATTGATGTGGATTTTGAAATAATCTTTGTTAATGATGCTAGTCCCGACAATGCAGAAGAAGTGCTGGCTGAACTGGCTTCTCGCGATAAAAAAGTAGTGGTAATTAACCACTCACGTAATTTTGGTTCCCAGAATGCTTTTACCAGCGGAATGAAACTTGCCACAGGAGATGCCGTAGTTTTGCTGGATGGGGATTTACAAGACCCACCAGAGTTAATTGAAGAATTCTATCTGAAATGGCGAGAAGGGTACAATGTTGTATATGGCGTTCGTGTAAAACGGGAAGCCACCCTCTTTTTGCAAGTAGCCTACAAATTATTTTACAGGCTTTTCCGCGCCGCCTCTTACATACCTATGCCGCTTGATGCTGGTGATTTTTCTTTGCTAGACCGAAGCGTGATAAATGCCATGAATAAGCTACCAGAAAATAATCGGTTTCTACGTGGCTTGCGAGCATGGGTCGGTTTTAAACAGGTTGGTGTAGCTTATGTTCGCCCAGAGCGCATGTTTGGTCGTACCACCAATTCCTTATGGAAAAACATAGCTTGGGCGCGTAAAGGTATATTTTCTTTTTCCTATGCGCCGCTTGAAATTATTTCTTTCATTTCATTGTTTATGGCAATGTTTTCTTTTATAGCAATTATAGCTCAAGTTATTTTGCGTATTGTCAAGCCAAAATTAGTACCTTCTGGATTTACGACTATTATTTCCTTGATTCTGTTTTTAGGAAGCATTCAGCTTTTGTGTTTCAATATTATTGGCTCTTATATTGAACATATTTATGATGAGGTAAAACGTCGTCCTACGTTTATAGTTAAAAGCATTCTTAACTCCCCAGAGAGTTCTGAAAATAAGGAGAGCAAGTAAAGGCAATGCCCGAAGTTGAATTACTTCCTACACGTTGTGCAATTTGTAACACCGAAGATAATGCCACCGAACTCTATCCAGCTAATTTTGACTTGCAAGCTTTCAACCCAACAATCTTTTCGGCTCGGCGTTTGCCTGACCGAATTCATTACCGGCTGGTAAAGTGTAAACGATGTGGTCTAGTTCGCTCTGATCCAATCGTTGACCCGGAATTCCTTTCCCAGCTTTATGCTTTGAGTACCTTTACTTACAGTTCAGAAGTAGCTAATCTTAAAGCCACTTACGGGCATTACCTAGCAAAATTGGTTGGATGTGGCGCTGTTAAAGGGACTTTACTTGAAATAGGCTGTGGAAACGGTTTTTTTCTTGAAGAGGCTATTTCGCAAGGGTATCTTAGTGTACACGGTGTAGAGCCAAGTAAGGAAGCGATAGAACGAGCTGCTCCCCATGTTCGCTCAAATATTGTTTGTGATATTATGCGTCCTAATCTATTCGAGCCGGATATGTTTGATGTGATTTGCCTATTTCAGGTGTTTGACCATTTACCTGACCCTGTTTCTCTCATTAAAGAATGCTATCGGGTGCTAAAACCCGGGGGATTAATACTCTTTCTAAATCACAATGTAGCAGCAGTTTCAGCTAAGGTGCTTGGAGAGCGCAGCCCTGTTGTAGATATTGAACACACCTACCTGTATAGTCCAACTACACTAGACAAGCTTATTTCTCTGCATGGCTTTAAGGTAAAAACGTCAGGTAAGGTCTATAATAATTATACCCTTAAGTATTTAACCCACTTAATACCGTTGCCCAAGTTTATTAAGCCTCGACTATTATCAATGCTACAACATAGTTCGGTAGGTCGGATAAAGCTCTCATTACCTTTGGGTAATCTATATGTAGTAGGACAAAAGCCCCAGTAAAATATATTTAAGGAGAGTAGGTGTTCATTGCCAGATTATTTTAATAAAAATGTTGAAATCTTTAACCAAGATGCACAAGCCAATGAAGGCTATATATATACTGCTACCAATAGACTTAGCAGCAACTTAGCAACGCAGCGTACTACTGATTGTATATTGGAAACTAAATACTTCACGGGGCGAACCGTTTTAGATATGGGCTGTGGAGACGGTTTTTATACAACCCGTTTCTATGATCTTGGGCATCCTAGTAAATTATACGGGGTAGATGGAGCAAAAGCTGCTATTGATGTAGCTAATTCAAACAAGGGAGACCGGCAAATTGCATTTGAAGTTGGAGATGTGCATAATTTGCCTTACCCCGATAACAGCTTCGACTTAGTTATGTTGCAAAGCATTCTACATCATGATGATAACCCGGCGGATATAATACGAGAGGCTTTTCGGTTAGCGCCGTTAGTTTTAATTCATGAACCTAATGGTAATAATTTCGGGCTTAAAATTATCGAGAAACTCTCCCGGTATCACCGAGAACACCATGAAAAATCCTATAGTACCCGCCAAATGATAGGTTGGATAAATCAAACTGGCGGAAAGGTAGTTTATAAACGCTTTGCTGGATTTGTGCCCATGTTTTGTTCGGACAGAATAGCGAAAACCACAAAAATGATTGAGCCTCTTATAGAGCGTCTGCCTTTAATCAATACTCTGGGCTGTGCTATCTATGTTTTAGTAGCTGAACGCAATTAAATTTGATTTGGAGCATCTACTTTTTTTATGTTAGCTAAAATCATTGAGCCTTTTTCCAGAACAGAAAAAACACGGTTTTTCAATATTTTTTTGCTGGCAACTATTACCTTAAGCCTTTTACTTGCTATTCTTCTACAAATCATCGAAAAACCTAAATTCCACATAGTTCTAACCCCCGACACCCTTGCCTCTAAAGTTGTAAGAGAAGGGACAATAGGCGGTTTTTATCCAGTTCAAGTGGATAATTTAGGCAATTCCTATGTGTGGAGTAAAGATAAAGTCGTACTCTATTTTTATCTAGCGGTTAGAGACCCTTTTGAGATAACCCTAGATTTAAGAAGCTCCTCGGTTGCGGGTGGTCCGGGCGATAAAATTCTTTTGAAAGTAAATGGCGTTGAAATTACCCAACTGCAACCCTCTACAAATAAGCTTGAATTTCAAACATTCACAATTACTAGCAATGCTCCGAAAATAATACAGGAAAATAATAAAGATACCTTAAAGATAGAATTAATTACAACAGCCTTTAATCCTCCCAATGACACGCGCAGTTTAGGGTTCATGGCGAAGAACATTTCAATCAATGGTAACGAAAGTTGGAATGTTTTAATTCGGCATCCATTGATACTAATATTTGCACCCCTGCTTTTGATAGTTGCTACTATACTAACATTGTTACGTAAGAATTATAATACAAAGCTGTTGGGCAACCTATCATTTGCAATTTACATTGCGGGATTCTTACTTAGCTGCTTTGCCCTAGTAATGATGTTGCAGGTACAGACACCCGATGCTATAAATCTAAATACTTATTATTTATGGGTTGGTAGTCTTTTATTCTTTGCCGTTATTTTCTTGATAGCAATTCTTAATTCATTGGGAATTTATTCGGCTTTGAAGGTTATTTTCTTGGCAGCTTTTAATCCATCAAATTTGTATTCGGCTTTAAGGCTTGAATTAGAACCATTTTGGATAATAGGCTTAGCTCTACTGCCTTTTGGGTTGGGGATTGATAACTGGTTTGGCTTAACTAGCTCAACCACAGCGTGGGTCTATTATATAATACTAGGCACTCTTTTTCCTAGCCTCCTAATTTTGGTATCTTTTTTAGAAACTTTTTGGCGTGCCGGATTATTTTTCATACAGCTACTTAAAATTTTGTTGGCAGTGTATTGCCTAATATTTACTTTTTTCTTATTAATAGGTCATAACAGCATTTTTGGTCTAATTCTAGGCTTAGCACATTGGAGTATCCCTAAGATTTTCCAATCGCATATCAAGATTTCCGGAGAAAACACAAAACTTTCCATAAGCCTAATGTGGAAATTAAGTGATTTTAAACTATTCAATCTTTATGTGCTTTGTATTTCGTGGGTTGCAGTTATAGAATTGATTTATTGGGTTCGACTCGAAAGTTGGCTGTCCACTTCAGTATATAGCTTTGTTATTTTTATCTTCGCATTGTTACTTATTACACTAAATATTTACACCCGAAAGGCTTCAAAAACCAAAGATTACCCCAGTTTGCAACTTCCAGCCAATGTTAATGCTTGGAAGTGGCTTTTGAATAAAATTGCTTCTAGTAGGCTACACCTTGGGGGTAATCTGATTGCGGTGGTAATATTTGGTTTAGCTAGTTTGCGTACCCAAGAGCTATTTGGGGGGGGAGCATCATTCTTGCATTGGGGTGTTTTTGTTAGCTCTGCTCAAATGGTACGTCAAGGAGGCTGGTTGCTTTGGGATGTTCCCTCTCAATATGGTTTTCTAAACATACTAATTATAGCTTGGCTACCTATTAAAAGTGCATGGGTTTCTCTTTTTGTAGTGAATGCAATATTGCTTTTTGCTACTGCATGCTTTCTTTTCTTTCTAATTCGCACTCTAGGAAAAGGCTTTGGTAATTTACTACTCGCTCTTTTTTTGACACTTTCAGCCGTCTTCTTAGTTCCCGGGTATGCTTCTTCCATTACAGGACCACATCCATACCCAAGTGTCGGACCATTACGTTTTATTTGGTGCTACGTACTGCTAGGAATTCTTTGGCTAGGAATTAGGTTTGAACAACAACCAAAAGTCTATCGCAAGGTTCCTTTAATTGGTCTTATCGCTTGGCTTATCGGTTCTCTTTGGTCGGCAGAAAGCGCGATATATTGTGCAGCAATATGGTTGCCTGCCTATATCTTTATAATACTTCGGCAAACTGTTACGGATCAGCGAGGCTGGCGGGTAAAAATTTATCCGGCTATCGGCTGGCTATTACTGCCACTTGGTCTAATTCTAGCAATTTTAGCCTGTTTTGCCGGCTACTATAGTCTAATTTTAGGTCAAGGTCCAGATTGGCATGTTTATTTTGATTATGCTTTAGCCTTTCAGGGAGGCTTTGGATCCTATCCAATGGATATTGGCGGACCAGTGTGGATTTTGTTTATTGTGCTTTGCTTAATAGCAGTTACCGCTATTTATTTTATTAAAGATAGTTTCTTACATCCCAGTTTGAGTCTCGTTTTAGGTATTTTCGGGGCAGTTTGGGCAACTTCCAGCTATTTTATAGGACGCAGCCACCCCAATAACGTGATTAATCTAAGCACCATCTGGATTTGCGCTAGTATCTTGATACTTTATCTTATTACCCACTACAAAAAAGTAGGCAGGTGGTCAGAGCTTATTAAAGCAGGTTTTTTACCTATTTTAGTAGTTGTTTTGACCATTGCTTTTGGTAATCAGCCCGCTCTTATGAATTATATAGGTCCTTTTCATAAAGACTATACGCTGAACCTTGAAAAGCAACTCCCTGCAATAGACCAGTCGTTATCCGCCTTATTACAGCAAGCCCAAGTAAAAGAGGAGGATCCCTTCATCTACGCTGGGATGACCTTACTTCCAGCTTGGCAAAAAAACAATCCAGATGACCGTGTCATGTTTACAAAAACGTGGCTCCCTACTGCTCCAATGGGGAATCTTTTTATTCCAATATCTAAGGAGCGCGGTGAAATATATATTCAAAGATATATAGCTCATCTTAAATTAAGCGGTTGGCTCCTTAGACCGATAGAGAATGACCCAACTTTGAAATGGATAATAGACGAGATTCAATATACCCACAAACCAACTAAGGTGTTTAAAAATGAGAATTGGGAACTTAGCTGGTATGATATTATAAACCCGTAGAACTGGGCAGGGTAAGAGCAAAAAGATTAGATAGAGGTAAAATAACCACAGCGAGAAACTATTTGATTGACAATTAGCCGCTAAAAACTGAGCTCAGAAAATGAGTGCGCCATCGTGAATTTGAAGATTTATAATTGGCACTCCATTCTGTGAAAGATTTGCTGCAATTGGAAACTCGATCGTTTGCAGCAGCGCATTATTTTCATCAATAATACGCAAATCTTTTATTACATAAACAGTACCCCAACGATATGAGAATAATAAAAGATGGTCAATTTGAAGCTCAGAATTCCCCACCCTAAGAAGATTTGGTGTTGCTGTACTACTTAGTTGAATCGGCGCCCATTTATTACCTGTAACCGCATACAAATCTTTACGTTGGTAAGAATTTTGTATAGATGCTGATAAAGACCAGTTTGTTTCAAGAACTCCGAATAACAGAGACACAGCATGCACATATTTAGCAGGATAGGTTTCAACTGTAGCCACCGGAACTAAAATAGTTTTTTCAGGCAATGCTTGAGATGGCAATGCTTTAGTTATAGCATTCACTTCTTTTTGGTCAAGGTCATAACGAATTGCAAAGGATTCAGCAAAGCCTGTGGTACAAATAGAGCTGAACAGCAGTAAAGCACCGACGAGTACAATCCAAATCTTGCTAACAAATATATATTGAAACTTTTTATTAATTATCCAGAATAATGACCCTAAAGCTATACCAAGACCCGCATAAGGAAAATAGAGCATTCTATACTCTAAAATCTGTCCCTTTATCAGAATTCCGGGAATAAATAATAGCAAAGCAATCCATATAATACCGCTCAGGAAAACAATAACTCCAGTTTTGTAAGTCATCTTATATTCATTTGTAGAAGGTTTCCAGCTAAAAACAGTCCATATAAGAGCAACTATTAACAGAAGAAAAAGAGTGATTCCCTTCCAACTACCAACTATTACTGAAAGACCCAAATTGAAAACTTCTTTGGTCAAAGGCAGACCCCAATCAGAACTAATGGTCATACCTTCTAGCCTTTGCATGTATTGGGCTGGACGTTGGAGTATAGCTTCAATGTTTGTATCTAGTCCTCCTCGTCCTTCAATAAACGTGGAGTTACGGTAAAAAACTAAATAAAACCCTACGGCAACAAGGCTTGGACAGATTAAAATGATTGTGATTCGCTTGAAAAACGACCAATAAGCTGACAAACGGGTAAAAGATTCCAATTGCGTAAGTCCCAATAATGGAACAAGGAGAATAACTAGCGCAAGTGGCTCCTCAACATAAAGCATCAAGGCATAAGCTAAAGTGCCAATTATTATTTTTACAATGCGGTGATTTGGTTCGGCAAGTGCTTTCCAGCAAGCAATCAGAAATATAAGGGCTAACATTGAAATTATAATGTAAACAAAAGCCCAGAGGGTAGCTTCAGACGCATAAAACGGCATCAATAAAATCCACCCGCTAATAACCGCAGCTAACTTGGAGCCTAGTATCTGGTATATTAACCAGCCAAGTAAGAAAGCTGTAACTCCTATCGCCAAACAGACTATTAGTCTTGGGATAATCTCGAAATCTGGAATGAAAAAGTAAAACGCATAACCCATTGCCCAAGCGCCTGCACGAGGCTGATTATATTTCACTTCACTCGGCATAAACTTAAATAAATAATCGTCTGAATAAAACCCTCTTTGCCAGACAAGCATATAGCCTAAAATTAGGCAAAGTATGGAAGTAATTAACCAATTATAATTTCTGAGCTTTGTATATATATACGGATATATAGTTTTTGTAATAAATGAGAGGTAATATTTGTAAGTGCGTTTTTCAAAATTACTTGAGGTTTTGCTATTTTCCAAATCTTGCATTAATAATTCTCCAAAGATAAATTGTTACCTTAGAAAAAACTATAGTTAAAATTATTATAACAACTCAGAATACCTTTACAGGCTGTATTTATGAGGGTTTAACTTTATAGACATTGTGTCGCTTGGCATCAGCAATATAAAGTGAGCCATCCGCCCCTACCGCTACCCCAACCGGATTTTCCAATATCAGGCTTGCGCTGCTTTCGATAGTCTGGAGCAAGTTACCCTCTGGGGAATATTTATAAACACGCGCGTTCGTTGGGTCAGAAATAAACAGATTTCCGACTTTATCGAGCGTAACATAAGGCTCATTAAGGTATTGGTCGCGCCAATTGGGGAATTTTATCTCGCTTAAGAATTTGCCATCACGATCTAAAATTTCAAGACGTTTATTCCGCATATCGGTTACATATACTTTGCCGTCCGGTGATACTGCTACGCTCACCGGCTCATCAAATTGCCCCTGCCCGCTTCCGCGCCCTCCGAATTGTCGCAAGAAAATGCCATTGGCATCAAAAACCGCCACCCGCCGATTTCCGGTATCGGCTACATATAGCTCTTTACGAGTTGTATCGTAGAAAATACCACGCGGTCCGTAAAAGCCTATAGGCTGTATTTTTGCTTGCTCTAAATCACCTTTATTATCGTAGCCTTCGCCCCATTTCATCAGGAATTTACCGCTGGAATCGAACTTTTCGATGCGATAATTCCAACTATCCGAGACATATATATTGCCTTGTTCATCTACCGCAATACCGCCCGCGCCGCCGTCATTCTGGATAATGCCGAACAAACCATCGCCGTTGCCAATTTTGCCGAATTTGGACAGGAAATTGCCCCCAGAATCGAAGCGTTGCACTCGTCCATTGGCGCTATCCAGTACCAGTAAATCACCATTTGGCGCAATTGTTAGAGCGCGTGGCACTTTAAACTGACCATTTTTCAAGCCCGGTTGGGTAGCTTCCCCAAGTTTGTAGGCAAACTCATCGGTAGTTGTGCCGTTGGTTTTAGTTGCTCCGGTATAATTTAAGCCGCCCAATAGCATAAAATCGGGCGCGAGGTCATTGCGGACATAAACAACCATGTCGTAGGAAGGTAGGGCTTGTTGCAACTCTCGATACAGGGTATAGCGCCACATCAAGTTTGCGCTGGGCTGTCTAGTAAAAGTATCCCAGAGCTTGCCCCAATCGGTGTATTTTATATTCTTTTTATCAAGATTCGAGTTTGCGCTATCGGCAGGTGCTTTGCCAATACCCAAGTAACCGTTATCATCTTCAGGTAGCCACCAATAGCGCCGAAACAGCATGCGAGTATAATTATCACGCATTTGCTCTTGTAGCTTGAATTGGTCTTCGCTCCGGTCAAGCGCGATAATGGCGTAAGCAATGCCTCGGCTATCTTTAGGAGGGGCAGCATCCGAATTTTGGCTTGAATCGTTGTTAGGAGTAAAGTAGCTTACATAAGTATATTTACGGAAATACCAAGATAAAGGCGGTGCGACAGATTGCGCCAACAAGATTGGCATTTCCTTGCTACCGGCAGGGTCTGCAACCGCTTTGGTACGAGATGCGCTATCCGTAGCCGCGCTTTTCCAGCTTTCTTTGTGATCGTTGGATAGCTTATCAACCCGTTCCACAAAATTAATCAATTCCGGCGTGGTTTGCACCTGTATCATCGGCTCAACATTGGTGACGGGGTTGTTGTAATTGAGCATGAGAGTGGCTTTGATACCGTAGATACCCAATGCAAGGCTAAAAAGCAACGCCAACGTAGCACGCATAATTTTACCGGAGATGCGTTTACTGCGCCATAACCAAAGGCTTATGACGAAAAAGCTTAATACTACCAAAATCGCTATTACGGCAATTCCAAGACGACTTCCAACGATTGAGTTATCCGGTGTAGTTGCCACATATACGGGTAAATTGCTGGTAGTATCTGGTAAATTCCCGGTCAGGTTAGAAAGGAAACCGATTGAAATTGCGATGGCGACAAACATTAAAAATGCAATGCCGCCAAAAAGCAACCCCTGACTAGGCTTTAGCAATTTTTGCCAGCTAATGCGCCGCACCTGATTATCGAAGAACACGGCAGAGGTAAGGATGGCGGGCAAGGCTACCTGCATATTCAACCAAGGCACTTTTTCTCCGGCTATGGAGTAGGTAATCATTGCCAGTACGCTCCACCAAGCGCAATAACCTGCAAAGAGACCGCGCATTGTAAAAATAGGGCGACCTTTACGCAACGAGCGCCTAATCCAGCCAATTGGGAAGGCGAATAAGGCAACGGTAGAGAGAATTAAGGGCAAGATTTCGTATAGCAACATCAGCATGGGATAATAGAACCACGGCTGATCTATACGTCTGGTATCATGCACCCCAGCCCAGTATTCTACGCCCTTGTATATACCATCTGCCAGTCCTTGTGGATAGAAGAAAAAATTCCCAAATAGAAGGATGTATATAATTGCGAAACTGCCAAAAAATCCTGCTAAAGCCAGCGGATTGCGGAAGATACCAAGAATACCGCGCAATGCTGCACTTCCTCTTAGTTTTTCATCCGGTAAATCGGTAGCCAACGAAACCAGCCAACCCGCTACTATACCAATGGCTAGTGCAGCAAAAAAGCCGTTGAAAATATAAGCTACCCACTTATCCACTTCGGGACCTACTAGGAAAAGACCCCCTTTCGGACGTACTCCGCCTTTCAGGGGATCTACCGCCAGAAAACGCAGGCTTACCAATGCCGCAACTAACCATGTTCCAACAAAAGCAATGGCAAATCCAATAATGCCGGTTCGGTTCGCCACCAGAAAACGGCGTTGCCATATCCAACCCACTAATGACCCGATAAACAACGCCAGTAGCAAAATTATTACCAACGAAAGAGCTATGCTACTTATTTTGTCTGCTGTAGATACAGATGTGGTGGCGGTAGCAGTTGCCAATCCGGTGGTTGCGTCCGCCTTTGCTTTAGCTGGAGAGAATGTTCGGTAAGCTTGGAAAGCCCCAAGCCCGCCAAACGCTAATAAACTAACCACCAGCGCGATTATGCGCGGCGTACGTTCGAGCCTTCTCCACATACCGACATAAGCCTGAGACAGCAAGATAGCCGCTATAGCTGAAATAGCCAACAGCAAGGGGATAATGATAATCCCTGCCGGAATTCCACCACTAGCATCAGAGCTAAAAAGCTTTGGAGCAGTTGAACTAAGTAAATCACTACTATTAAAAGCCAACGCGCCGGCAAAAACCAGAAACAAACCTATGCTACTCAACAGGCGCGGTGAAAAAATTCGGGATGCAGGTTTTGCATCCTCTGTTACCTCATCGGGATTTTCCGAGCTTATATCATCTACGCTTACCGGTTCGTTAGTTTCTTCCTTACTCAAAAATTCCGTTTCGACTATAGCGTTCGGCTTTTTCTGACGGGCAATTTTAGCGGGCAACCCCACCAATTCAACCGCAAACATAAGTACCAACCACCCTACCAAAATGGCGGTATTCATGAATACCAGTTCGTGGCTGGCATAGGTTATTACCAAGCCAATGCCAGCAGCGGATAGCCAACTTGCTTTTCTGGAACTGAAGAAACGGAAAACACCAATAGCAAATAATAATTCGCCAAAAACGGCGAAAGCATCATGGCGAAGGTTACGAGAATAGTAGAGGATAGAAGGCGAAATTAGGATGAAAATACCCGCAAAAAGTGCGCCCGCTTTACCGATTAGAGTTCTCAGATACCAGCAAAGAGCGACAATGCCAATCCCGAACACAGCGGGCGCAACTCGAGCAGTGGTATCGTTAGAATCACCGAACAGGAAAAAGCTGAGGCTGACCATGTAATACAGGAACGGTCCATGAAAGGTTGGGTCATAGGAATAGAACTGACCGTTCAGATACATGCCACGTGTGAAAGAACCGGCATGAGTAGCCTCATCCTGATGCAATGCACGAGGTCCAAGGTCAGTAAGACGGGTAAGGACTGCCAGAATAATGAGAACAATCCAAGCGATAGCTTCCCGATTCAACCATGCCGCTTCTATCCAACTACGGGTTTGGAAGCGTTTCGCGGTTGCCTGTTTAATTTTTTGGGCTTGCAGAGTTTCCACAGAAAGTTATATTAATATTTTGCTAATTTGTTATTTCAAAATTAAAACACCACACTAACCCTAAACGTTTTGTTGTTGCGCTATTTTAAGCTAAACTGGTTGGAAAAAGCAATTTTTTACCACTGTTTTGGATAAATTCGATAGGTTTAGCTTATTTGCCGATCACACAGAGGGAGGATTCTAGCATACTTGCTACTGTGTTATTATTTCGACAAGTTAGGTTGGATTTAAAGAAAGTGCCGTAACAACCCACCTGATTTCAACATAGGGATAATTAGGTAGCCACTGGTCTGGATAATATGCGCGATTAAGCCCGTTTTTTGAGCTTTTTCACCACTCTAGTACAGAGATTTTGAAATAAAACGAGATAAGGACTTTCGCTTTAGAGGTGATTTCAGGCAAAAAGCTTAAGCCCATTGTCTCTAATCTAGGTTTATTAATCCTATTCCAAGCGAAAGTCCTTTAATTATAGAAAAGCTTGAAAGAATCCCTCTAAATTTCAGAGGCTGGGAGCTTCAATGGTTGATTCCAGCTTCCTTTAAATACAAACTCCGAAAGAGGTTTGCGGGTACGAGGCGCAAGTTCCCGCTCTCGTAAAGGTTCAGGCAACTGGTCGGCATCGCCGGGATAGCCGATAGCAATTGCCGTTACTACCTCATACCCTTCCGGTATCTGGAATACTTGCTGAGCTTTTTCAGAATCGAATCCAGCCATTTGGTGAACATACAAACCAAAAGCCCCTGCTTGTACTGTCAGATGTGCTACCGCTTGCCCCACATCGTACAAAGCCCAGCGATAGGGCTTTCCGGGTTGAAGACTTACTTTTGCCACTGATAACACTAACACTGGCACGTCTTTGTTCCAAGCCTGATTTCCGGGAACTAAAACATCAAAAATCTTTTGATGAGTTTCCGGGTCGCTCTGAGTACCAACAATGAAAGACCACGGTTGGCTATTCCCGCCGGAGGGCGACCAACGCGCCGCTTCAAAGAGACTCAGAAGTTTTTCCTCCTCAACAGGCTGACTGGAAAAGGCGCGGGGACTCCAGCGATTTGCCAGAATTTCGTGAATTGCATAACTTGTTTCTGCAAGCTTGGTCATTTTTTTCTCTTTTCTAGTTGATAACTAAATTTATAGCACGTAACTTGCATTCTTCCAACTGCGCTGTTCCATAGAATAACAAGCTTAGAACTGAACCCAAATTTGAGTTATTACCCCATATGAATCGGCACAGCTTCCAGACTACCGTGTAATCGCTCGGCTTCTTCCTCCATCGCAATTACATTTTTGCGGCTTGGAAGCGCAAAGGAAAGCAACAGGACCAGCACCGTACCGATTGCCAGATAGATAAAGACATCGTTTATGCCGCCCGTTCCCGCTTGTGCGCCTAATTGTTGCATCGCCTGAATATACTGTGGGTCTGCCGGATTCGGAGCGGATGCGCCTGCCGGTAGATTTCGTATAGCGTCAGCCTGCAACAAATTAAAGTGATAGGTGGTTTGTTGTCCCAACAAAGTAATTGTAATCGCTGTCGCCACCGAACCGGCTATTTGGCGGGTGACATTAAGCAGCGAACTAGCTTTGGTCAGAGCCGTGCCTCGCAACGAAAGGAAAGCCAAAGTTTGCGAAGGAATAAAGGTAAGACCAAGACCCATCCCAAGTAAGAAGTTCCAAGGAGACATCGCCCAACCATCGGTGGTAGGTGTTAGATTACCGAACTGCCACAACGCAATTATTACAAAAATTGCGCCTGTTCCGGTTATTAAGCGACCGCCTAGTTTGTTGAATAAGGGACCACCCAACCCCGCGCCGATTAATGAGCCTACCCCTTGCGGAATCAATGCCAACCCGGTATCTAAAGCTGTAAGATGGGGCGTGCGGATTTGTTGCAGGAATACAGGCAGTAGCAGCAATGCCCCAAACACCGTTCCGCTGATAACGCAAGAAACAACTGTAGCGATGGTGAAACTGTATTTCTTAAACATTCTTAAATCCAGCATGGGGTCTGAACGGTGCAACTCGTAAAGACAGAAAGCGGCAACCAACGCAACTCCACTACCCACCAGCGTCCACACTAGCCAGTAACCCCAACCATAAGCTATACCGCTAGGATTGAGTTGGGTACGAGTAGCCGGGTCAACTTCATTTACCAGCGAAAAGCCATATACTATGCCCAACACACCCATTGTTGAAAGAACCAGCCCTATATAGTCGAACTGTCTGCTAGTAGCCAATTCTTCAGGAGTGCGATGATGGTCATGGGGCATAATGCGCCAAGTCAGGAAAACGGTTATAAAGCCGATTGGCACATTAATCAGGAACAGGTATTGCCAGCCAAAGCTGTCGTTCAACCAGCCCCCCAGAATTGGTCCCAGAATTGGTCCAAGCAAGATAGGAATTACCAGCAAGGACATTGCTGCAGGTCTTTCGTGTGGCTCGAAAGGGTCAAGCGCAAGAGCCTGACCGAGCGGGAAGAGCGCCCCCGCGCCGATGCCTTGCAGCACCCGGAAGGTAATCAGCATGGTAGGGTCTTGCGTAACGCCACACAACAGCGAACCAACTGTGAATATCGCCACAGACCCCATGAATATACGTCTGCTGCCGAAGCGATTTCCCAAATAGCCAGCTACCGGTATCACTGCCGCCTGCGACAGAAAATAGCCTGTCACCAGCCACTGTACAGTGCTAAGGTCAATCTTTAGCTCCTTAGAAATCGGCACCAGCGCGATATTCACAATGGTATTATCGAGTATGCCCATTATCAAGCCTAAAGCAGCAGTTAGGGCTATGGCATACTTTCTCCCTTTTGTCATCTAAAATGTTCCTTTCTACATTAATGAGAAGCTGGTTATCTATATTAACTGACTTACAGTTAAGTCAGTAACAGGACCAAAAAGAATCAGTTAGTGGAAGTCGCAATAATGCCTTCGAACCAAAGCTCCAGCAGTTTATCGGCTATCTCTTCCACGGTATCAGGAAATTTATTGACGAAATCCTGCGGTAATAATTGGCGCAATACCGGGTATTTTTCAACTTGACGGCATAAACCTGTAAAACTGATGAACACTATGTTCGGGTCAACCTGCCTTAACTCTCCGTTACGGATGCCTTCCTCGATTACCCCAATGATAATTTGGTTTATTGCTATAATTAGCTGGTGCATCTCATTTTGCGCTTGCTTACTAAGTTGGCATAATTGCGACAGAACAATTTCTTTATCATCGGGCAGTGGTTGTCGCGTAACCCCATACATGATGTGTTTCAGCCGAGTTCGGGCATCTTGGTTTTCTCTGGCGGCGCTTTCCAACTGCTTGATTACTTCAGCGCTCCAAAATTTTATAACCTCAACTATAAGCTGATCTTTACCACCCGGAAAATGAAAATATAAGGCAGGGCGGGTAATCTTAAGAGTTTTGGCAATATGATCCATATTCAGATAACTATAGCCGCCAAGCTGATAGAGTCGCCATGCTTCAGCAATTACCCGCTCTTTGGTATCTGTAGTTCTCAAATCAGGTTTCATAGGTTCTGACTAACTCCAATAATTTAGCTAACTAACACGTAAGTTAATAGCACTTATTTGATATGCTGTCAAGTCCCAACTTGAAATCTCAGCAAGTTAGCCCTAGCTTAAATCTACAAATCCACTCGTGAACGGTTATGATTTTATAACATTTAAGAAAGAATTAACCTCTTTCCAATAAAAACCTAATCTTTGCAGTATATAATAATAGTATAAATTCAGATATAAAATCGAAAGAATTATATAACTCGCTAAAATTGAGGCAATTATGAATCCACTAGATAAAAATATTACCATAGAATTTCCAGATGAAAACGAAAAGAATATAGATTTAGATGATAATGATTTGGTAAGGCTAATTTTGCAGAGCGATAATAACGCTATGGCACAATTAATAACCCGTTATCAGGTGAGTGTATATAATTTGTGCCGACGAATGTTGCATAATCAGCAAGAAGCAGAAGATGCTACTCAGGAAGTTTTCCTGCGAGTGTACCAGCAAATTCACACCTATAATATTGACCGTAAATTCTCAACTTGGATTCTTTCGATTGCAGCGCACTATTCCATAGACTTAATCCGGCGAAAGCGTCCGGTTTCCGACCTTGAAGAAATAATTTCATGGAAGGCAAGCCAAGACCCTGACCCAGAAGATATGGCGGTATCGGGCGAAGAAAGAGAGGAAGTGCGCGAACAATTGAAAAAATTGCCCGGCAAGTACCGCATGGTATTAGTTTTACGCTATTGGTACGATTTCTCGTATGAGGAAATTTCCAAAGCTACCAGCTTATCAATCTCAAACGTAAAAATCAGGTTGTTCCGGGCGCGCGAAATTCTGGCAAAACAAATGGCAGGCTCACAACCTGCCCTGAAATCCTCCGGGAAACTTGCCTTTGGCTATTAACTAGCGAGGCAAATTTGGCAACTGCCGATAGCGGGGTAGCTTTGGCATCCTCGCCCCCTCACCCAGATTCATCAATCTTGTGCAGCATCAATCCCTGTATTCCAGCCCAACTCTATTTCAAGGTTACCAGCATTAATTTGTCTTAACAAAATAACCCACGTAGCATTTCTGGCTCCACTATAGCTTGTCTTAAAATTTTGGGTCATTTCAGTTCCTCTTATCCCCAAAACATTTAGCTAAAATTTATAATATTAGATGGTTAATTTAGAAAGTATTTAGTTTGGTATCTTATAATTGCATATAGAGCAAAACCCTAACTTAGGGTACCTTGCAATTTTTGTAATAAAATTGGCGCAAATATTTATTACTTATAATCAATTTCATGCCATTTTAGTAGTAGAGTGATACTGGGAGGAGCAAATTGGATGAATAAAAACCATATAGAAAACCATACTGCGCCGGAAACTTTGCTCAAATGTCCCACCGGCATTGATGGGTTGGACGCTGTGACAGGGGGCGGGTTGCCAAAAGGCCGCCCTACACTGCTGTGCGGTAGCGCTGGATGCGGAAAAACTTTGTTCGGGGTGGAGTTCTTGGTACAAGGTGCGCTCAAATTTGATGAGCCGGGGGTATTGGTAACTTTCGAGGAAAGCCCAGAAGAAATAACCAAGAATGTGACTTCGTTGGGCTTTAACCTGAATGAATTGGTTGCCCAGAAAAAATTGGTGTTAGACCATATATATATTGAACGCTCCGAAATCGAGGAAATCGGCGATTTTGACCTAGACGGGTTATTCATTCGCCTAGCGTATGCCATTGATTCCATCGGGGCTAAACGGGTGGCGTTAGATACGCTTGAAGCGCTTTTCTCCAGTTTTGACAATGAAGCAATCCTTCGGGCAGAGCTTCGCAGGTTATTTCGCTGGCTGAAAGATAAAGGAGTAACGGTTATTATCACCGGTGAGCGTGGCTCAAATGGCATGCTAACCCGGCAAGGGCTGGAAGAATATGTTTCGGACTGCGTTATTGTGCTGGCACATCGCACCGTTGATTCTATCTCTACCCGGCATTTGCAAGTCATCAAATATCGCGGTTCCGCACACGGTACTAACGAATATCCCTTCCTGATTGACGAAACCGGCATTTCGGTGCTGCCCATAACCTCCAGCGGTCTCGATTATACGATTTCAAACGAGCGAATCTCTACCGGGATACCAAGCCTAGACGATATGCTAGAGGGGAAAGGCTTTTATCGCGGCAGTTCGGTGCTGATTTCAGGTACCGCAGGCACCGGCAAAACCAGTATAGCATCCAGTTTTGCCAGCAGTGTTTGTCAAAGAGGGGAACGCTGCCTTTACCTAGCTTTCGAGGAATCTACCGGACAGATAGTCCGCAATATGCGCTCCATCGGTTTGAATCTAGCCCCGTGGATAGACGCTAATCTCCTGAAATTCCATACCACCCGCGCTACTATGTACGGTCTGGAAATGCACTTGGTGGTGATACATCAATTGGTTAAAAGTTTCCAACCTTCGGTGGTGATTATTGACCCGGTAACAAATTTCCTTAATAATGGTAGCAATCTTGAAGTACGTTCGATGATTACTAGGCTGCTGGATTTTCTGAAAACGCAACAAATAACCGCCTTTTTCACTAGCTTGACTTCTGCGGGGAATTTTGAGGAACATACACTAACCAATATTTCCTCCTTGATTGACACTTGGCTATTGTTGCGCGATATCGAACTTGACGGGGAGCGCAATCGGGGAATGTTCGTGCTTAAATCACGTGGTATGGCAAGTTCCAACCAAATTCGAGAGTTCCTCCTGTCCAGCAAAGGGATTGAGCTTAAAGAGGCTTATCTAGGTCAAGCGGGAGTGCTTACAGGCTCGGCACGCTTGGTGCAAGAAGCTAAAGAGAGAGCGGAGGAACAACTAAGGGAGCAGGAAGCAATACAAATCGAATTCAACCTTGAACGCAAACGCCAGATGCTGGAAAACCAAATTGCGATTATGCGAGCTGAATTTGAGGTTGAAGAAGCCGAAAGCCTAAACCTGCTGAAACAGGCAAAGGCAATAGATGAGCAAATGAATATCGAACGAAATAACATGAAAATAAGCCGTAAAGTTAAAGCTTGAGAGGCGCATGTAAAGGAGTAGGATGGTGGATGCAGCTAACGAATCGGAAGGGGAAAATCGTCCTAAATGGGAGTTGCGGCTATATGTAGCTGGGCAAACTACTAAGTCATTAAGCGCCTGTATCAACCTGAAAAAGATTTGCGAAGAATATTTGGAGGGGAAGTACCAACTGGAAATAATCGACCTGCTGGAGAATCCCCAACTTGCCAGTGGGGATCAGATTGTAGCAACCCCTACACTTGTACGCAAATTGCCGGATCCGGTACGTAAAATAATTGGTGACCTTTCCAATACAGAGCGGGTTCTGGTAGGGCTGAACTTGATCCAAATCTAGGTAAGATAGTAGCAAGAATAGTCAAAGCGGGGGATGTATGAAAGATTCAGAGAATGAGGATACCGATATTGCCAGTGAAACTTTTGAAAAGTCTCAGAATCCAGCAGAGTTTGAGAAATACGTTCTGCGCCTGTTCGTAACCGGAACTACTCCTAAATCTGCTCAAGCTATCCAAAACATCCAGAAAATCTGCGAAGAACTCCTTGAAGGACGTTATAGATTGGAAGTAATTGATATATACCAGCAGCCGGAGAAAGCCATAGAAGCCCAAATTGTGGCAGTTCCAACTCTTATAAAGCAATTGCCATTTCCCTTGAGAAAAATAGTAGGCAATTTATCTGATGTGGAGCGCGTAATAACGAGCTTGGGTTTGCATGTGGAAAAATCGGACGATGCCATTTCTAAAGGAGTTTAAGTAAAATATGAGCAGTCAGGCTAAATCGGAAAAAGCCCTAATGGCGGAAATAGAGTCGTTAAAGGAACAACTAGCGGAAGCAAGGGAAACCCTTGACGCTATTCGACGGAACGAAATTGACGCGCTGGTTATGGAAAATCCGAATGGTACTGATCAGATATTCACTATTAATGGGGCGGATCTGCCATATCGCCTTTTTGTGGAAAAAATGTCACAGGGCGCTGTTACTCTGAATTTATCCGGTAGCATACTTTATTGCAACCAACGCTTCGCCGAGCTTATGGAATTGCCAATAGAGCAAATAATCGGTTCTTATCTATACCGGTTCGTTGCTGTTGAAGACA
Source organism: Candidatus Chlorohelix sp. (assembly GCF_037138995.1). Classification (NCBI taxonomy): domain Bacteria; kingdom Bacillati; phylum Chloroflexota; class Chloroflexia; order Candidatus Chloroheliales; family Candidatus Chloroheliaceae; genus Candidatus Chlorohelix; species Candidatus Chlorohelix sp. The sequence continues at coordinate 45,437 of NZ_JBAXHI010000030.1, forward strand.
AACCACTTCTTGAAGATGCACTGGTAAAGGGCGATAAAGCAAACTTCCGATATGAAATGAATCTCAGTACGAGCATTGGCAAGCAAACACCTTTCGATCTAGCTTTTAGCCCTATGCAAATTGACGCGCTTAAGGTAATTTGCCTAGTAGCTACGGACTTGACCGAGAAAAAAAGAGTCGAGGAGGCATTGCAAAAAACCTCGCGGTTGGAGTCGCTGGGGGTGTTGGCAGGCGGTATCGCCCACGATTTCAATAACCTGTTGACTGGCATTATCGGCTATCTAGGTCTTACTAATCTTAATCTCGCCCACAAAGAGTCTATAGATATTGCCGAAATTGCCGAGTTTACTAGGGAAGCAGAGAAAGCCGCTTTACGTTCCAAAGACTTGACTATGCAACTTTTAACCTTTGCCAAAGGCGGCAACCCTATTCGGAAAACAGTAAAACTGATACAACTTATCCGAGAAGCAGCAAGTTTTGTGATGCACGGACGGAATGTGGAAACTGTATTCAACCTACCAGAAGAAATAGGTCCAGTGGAGGTAGATGCCGGGCAACTGTCTCAGGTTATCCAGAATTTGACGCTCAATGCGGCGCAGGCAATGCCGGGCGGTGGCTACGTTAGCATTAGCGCGGAGAATCTTAACTTAGCAGAAGGCGCAATACCTATTTTGGCAAAGGGAAAATATGTCAAGATTTCCATCAAAGACACCGGGTTAGGCATATCTTCGGAGAATATAGCTAAAATCTTTGACCCTTATTTCACCACTAAAACGGAGGGTCACGGGTTGGGACTAGCAGTATGCTATTCCATCATCAAAAAACACGATGGATATATCACGGTGGAAAGCGAACCGACAAAAGGTTCTACCTTCAGTATATACTTGCCGCTATCCGATAACGAGAGGGCTATGCAGGAAACCATGTTTATGGCTAATCCTGTTTCTATGCCTTCCGCTCATCAATACCAAGTGCTGATAATGGAGGATGAGCCACAGATACGGGATATGTTTAATCTTACCTTACCTAGAATGGGACACAAGGCAAAACTTGCCAAAGATGGGGCAGAAGCGTTACAGCATTACGAAGCAGCGCTAAAAGCGGGTCAGCCCTTCGATGTAGTATTTCTCGACTTAACCATACCGGGCGGGATGGGTGGCATGGAGGCAATGAGCAAGCTATTAGAACTTGACCCGCAAGTAAAAGCGATAGTTTGTAGCGGCTATTCCAATGACCCTGTAATGTCTAATTACCGGGAGCATGGCTTTTGGGATGTGTTGGTAAAACCCTTTCGGATGGAAGAACTTGCCAGAACGATGAGACGACTCAGCATATCCTCTTAATGAAAAGGCAAGAACCATAATATATACAGCATAGCAGTTGCAAGAAAGACCAAAAGAAACAACTGCCTGCTAAAGGCATAATCAAAATGATGGTGAGCCTACTCCACATTAAATGACCAGCAACCCATTGCTAGATGGGTGCTTAACGGGCTATCCCTTTTTTCAATTCTCTAGTGCGATTACAAACCGTCCTTCGTGGGGTGTACAACCCCCGCTAGACCAGCACAACAGCGTGGTAGGGAGTAAAAAAAATAGAAGCCATAAGCATCAAGCTAAGGGAAAAGAGAGGGAAACAAAGCAGTTAGCGAAAAAT